>JAYTNA010000064.1:0-1571 GCA_043748865.1 Saprospiraceae bacterium | reverse complement strand
CCTTTTCGCGCAGCGAAAACAGTCAGTAAAAAGTTTAAAAGGTACAAATGTTTTCGGCATTTCATCGCGTTTTATGTACAGTTATTAGTTGTAGCATCGCGTCTCTACTAAATTAATCAACAACCGTAAATTTTACTGTTTGATTATCCATTGACGATGTACCTACCATCACTTCAAAATCACCGGCTTCGATGACTTTTTTTAAATTTCTATTATAAAAACTCAATTTTTCCGGCGTAATTATAAAAGTAACGGTTTTCTTTTCACCGGCTTTTAAATTTATTTTAGAAAAATCTTTGAGTTCTTTTATCGGTCTCGAAACACTGCTCACAACATCTCTGATATATAATTGTACCACTTCCGCGCCGTCAACACTGCCGGTATTCGTAACATCTACGCTTACTTTGATCGTTGCGCTTTGAGCGATAAGTTTTGAAAGCGTAATTTTCGCCGAATCATTGCTCATTGCCGGTTGCTCGGAACTATTTATTTTCAGATTATCGTATTTGAAAGTCGTATAACTCAAACCATGTCCGAAAGGATATAACGGCGTTGTTTCCGCCAAATTGTAACCGCGTTTGGCGGAAGGTTTGTAACTGTAATACGCCGGAATATGTCCGGCAGAACGCGGAATTGTTATCGGCAATTTTCCACTCGGATTGATGTTGCCAAGAATTAAATCGGCAACCGCATCGCCGGTTTCTTGTCCTAAAAACCAACATTGTACCAAAGCATCTGTATTATTATCCAAAGTTTGACACGCCAACGGCGGACCTGAAAAAACAAAACTCGCCATTGGTTTTTTCAAAGTTTTCAAAGCTAAAATTAATTCGTTTTGCTCGCCGAACAAATCAATATCCGGTCTGTCGCCGGAGTGTGTGTTGCTCCAACCTTCTCTGTAAATCGCTTCATTAGCTCCGCCGAAAAATAAAATGATGTCGGCATCTTTAACGGCTTCCACCGCCAATTTAATATTTTTTCTGTTGACTGCCGGATCCGTGGCTTTCACATCCGAGTTTTCCGAAAACCAATTGCCGCTATCGGTTAAATGCACGCCTTCAACGTAAATAATTTCAAATTGACCTTTTGCTTTTTCGCGCAACGCTTGCAACGGTGTAATTGTTTGTTTCGGCACATCGGCATAACCGCCCAAAATACAACGGTCTGCATTCGGACCAACAACTGCTACTTTTTTATATGCACCACGTTTCAAAGGTAAAAGATTATTTGTGTTTTTCAATAATACCATTGCTTCTTGTGCCGCTTTCAATGCTAATTTTCTACTTTCCGCACCGCCGACAACACGTTTCGCTTCGTTTGCATCGGTATAAGGATTTTCAAATAAACCCAATTGAAATTTTGTGGTGAGTATGCGCGCAATGGATTCATCAATTAATTCGGACAACGGACGACGGACGATGGACGACGGACTTGTTTTTCCGTTGTCCATTGTCCGTTGTCCGTTGTCTTTCTTAACTAAATTTAAAAGCGTTTTATATGCATCCATGTTTGGTGTTTCCACATCTACGCCGGCGTTGACTGCCCATGCTGCAGCTTCATCACTATTTTTG
>JAYTNA010000063.1:0-5558 GCA_043748865.1 Saprospiraceae bacterium | reverse complement strand
CCGATTTCTCGCGGATAGATAAACCGACAATAAGTTTTTCATAAACTTCCGGTACAATTTGTTGTTTCGCATCGCTCCATGCTTCATCCGGATTGCAATGTACTTCTGTGATTAAGCCGTCATAATTTAAATCCATCATTTGTTGAGCAACTTCTGCCAACATGTGTCTGTTGCCGCAAATGTGCGAATTGTCGCCGATAATAGGCATATTCGGCAAACGACGCATCAATTCAATTGCAATTTCCCAATGCGGTACGTTGCGGTATTGCGTTTTTGCCGCGCTCGAAAATCCGCGATGAATCGCAGCTAACCTTGTGATACCCGCTTTGTGTAAACGCTCGAATGCACCCAACCACAATTCCAAATCCGGATTAATCGGATTTTTCACCATTACCGGAATATCGCAACCACGCAAAGCATCGGCAATTTCTTGAACACTGAACGGATTAACGGTTGTGCGTGCACCAATCCATAAAACGTCAACGCCAAATTTCAATGCTTCGTAAACGTGGTGTGCGTTCGCTACTTCAACGGTGGTGCGCAAGCCGGTTTCTTCTTTTACGCGTTTCAACCATTTCAAACCTTCCGAACCTACGCCTTCAAAAGCACCCGGACGTGTGCGCGGTTTCCATATTCCCGATCGAAATAAATCAATATTTTGTTTAGCTAAATCGCGTGCAATACTCATCACTTGTCCTTCCGTCTCGGCGGAACAAGGTCCCGCAATTAAAATCGGGCGTTTTTTTTCAGATAAAAAAGGTTTTAATTCCATATCACCGGTTACATTTAAAAAAAAAATTTTTGCAAAGTAAGTAGTATTTTAGGTATTTTTCGCAATCTTTTATGAAATTTCATTAAATTGATTATCTAATTCTACTTTCAAACTATGAATTGTCCAATGTCTATCGTCCATTATCGATAGTCTATTATCCGTTCTCCATTGTCCATTGTCAACTTAAAAAAGCAATCACCACTTCATTTTTGTCGGCAGCTTCGGCGTACAGTTGTTTTAATTTTTCAAAATTTTCAATTAAAGAAGTTTTCGTCTCTTCTTTATCGTCCCAAAATCCGGCAGGATAAATTTGAAGTTCCAACATTTCGTTGCTCTTATAGGCTTTTTTTATATCTGCACCGGTGACGGATTTTAATTTTTTTGCAATTTGTTTTACTTGCTCGCTCGTCGAATAATTTGCCGGACCGTAACCGAAATCTTGTTCTTCATCGATGAATTGTTCGAGATTAAACATAATCCACGATAAAGGTTGCGGTTCGTCATCCCACTCCGCTAAAATACGTCCGGTTAAAATATAATAAATCGCTTCCCACGATTGACCGATATTAATCAGAATTTTATCTTCGGAAACATTACTCTTGATTATATCTTCAAGTAATTTACTACTTTTCAAAATATTTCTCATTTCCGAATTTGGAATGCGTAAGAGATTACCGTTCATGTATTATTTTTAAATTGTTACTTTAATGTTTTAAGTTCTAAGTACCAATGATAAACTTGGCAACTCTATTGTTTTCCATCAATCTACTAAAAAACTACATTATATATAGGGGTGGCAATAACTATTTTTTTATTTTTTAAAGGACAAATTTAAGATTTTTTTTCGATTTTATAGCTTTTCGGCAATTTCAAGGACTGATTTATTTCTTAATGATTGGTTTTACTTCCGCTGTATCTATTGTTGCTTTCACTGTTACTTTCGCCGGTTTGACAGGTTTTATAAGTATCGAACTGCTATCGCGTGTCAAATTTTGTTTGAAAATAAGACTGTCAACAATTTTATTGGCAGAATCATAAGCCGCTTGAATACATTCGGTGTGGCGTTTTATCCGAAAATTTTCTATGTTGAATTTTATTTCGGAACGCATTTGTTCTTGTTTCAAATCGGCGTTGTTGCAACCGGCTGAAAAAAACAGAATTATCGTATCAATTAATATTATTTTTTGTAGCATTTGCTTATTTCTTTTCGAAGGATTTTCACTCTTCGCTGATAAATTTCGGGCTTTAAGCCCTTTTTATATTGTTCTTTTGTCCATCGTCCGTTGTCCATCGTCTATTGTCCGGTTACCTTCCCAATCGTTTATTTATTTCGGTTTGTCGAACTATTAAAAGTGAATCAATAAATTTTTGGCGAATAATAGGTGTACTGTCCACGCACCATTTGTCTAAATCTTTGCTCATTTTTATCGTCTGAATTGTCGTCGTTGTATCAATAAACGTCCGGTCATCTTTAGTGAATATGACTTCGTTATTTTTGCAGTGCATCGCAAAAAAAGAAATAAGTATAAGGCAAACAGTTTTATTGAACATAGTAAATGGCTTTGAGCTTTGAGCTTTGAGCTTTGAGCTTTGAGCTTTGAGCTTTGAGCTTTTTTTATAGCTCATAGCTCAAGGCTCATAGCTCAAAGCTATTTAGTTTCCCAAGTTCTGAATTGATGCGAAAACTCGAAAATATATTCCAAAATGGTTCTGTCTAGATGTGTCAGTGTGAGTTGACGGCGTTGCATCACACGTTCCATTGTATGACAAGCTTTTTTGAAATCGTAAGTAATTAATCCGCCGGCACCACCCCAAGCAAAAGACGGGATAAAATTGCGCGGAAAACCCGCACCAAAAACATTGGCACACACACCGACAACAGTACCGGTATTAAACATCGTGTTGATGCCGCATTTGGAATGATCACCCATGATAAGTCCGAGGAATTGCAAACCGGTTGTGCTAAAACTTTTGGTTGTATAATTCCAGAGCTTGATATTGTCGTAAGTATTCTTTAAGTTAGATGTATTGGTGTCTGCGCCGATATTACACCACTCGCCGATAACGGAATTGCCCAAAAATCCGTCGTGCGCTTTGTTGCTGTAACCAAACACAACGACGTTATTCACCTCGCCACCGAATTT
Organism: Saprospiraceae bacterium; assembly: GCA_043748865.1. Lineage (GTDB taxonomy): Bacteria > Bacteroidota > Bacteroidia > Chitinophagales > Saprospiraceae > JAAFJT01. Next base: position 2,642 of record JAYTNA010000063.1, on the reverse strand, counting down.
GGAGTTTGGTCCAATAGTAGTAGCACCGTAAATTTTTGCACCCATTTTCAATATTGAATTTTCGCACAAAGCTAAAGGTCCGCGCACAATACAGCCTTCCATAATTTCTGAATTTTTACCGATATAAATAGGTCCGGCTTTAGTATTCAGAATAGCACATTCCACCACCGCACCTTCTTCCAAAAAAATTTGCGCCGTGTCACCTACGACTTTATTAGTATCACTCAAAGGTTGAGAGGTGCGCCCTGCTGTTAATTTTTCAAAATCTTCAGCCAGAACAGTGCGGTTTAATTGAAAAATATCCCAAACGTTTTGAATTTCGTGAAAATTTTTATCTTCCAAATCAAAACCGATGAGTTCATTTATATCATTGTCGGTCATTAAATGATAAAATTGCTCGCTGTCCACACGCGCCGCAATGAGATCGCCGTCTTTTAGCAAGGCTTCATTATTGTTCAACTTGCCGATTAAATCGCACAAAGTATCATTCGGCAAAACGGCACCATTGATAATAAAATTATCGGCACCGATATGAATCGGATATTTTTCGGACAAATAATCTTGCGTAATATAAGAAGCACGCCCGTTTAATGCACGTTCCCATTTTTCTCGAATTGTATCAATACCTATGCGAATTTCGCATACGGGTCGCGTATAAGTTAAAGGTAAGAGTTTGTCTCTTTGATCAGGGTCAAATAAAATTATATTTTTCATGCCAATTGGTTAAATCGTTAATTCGTTAATTGGTTGAGTAGTCTTTTTTACTGTTTAACGAATAACCAATTAACGACTTTCGTTTTCTATTGAACGTAAAATTATTTTATTTCGTGGAGAAAGTGTTAAAAATATTTATAAAAACCGCAACACAGGTTTTTATAAGCCTTTCGAAGTTTGAAACTTGAATAAAAAAAAAATTTAAAAAATTTATACTATTCTAATTATTTTTTGTAATTTTATTTTTTGGAAGAACTAACAGCACTTGCAATGAATAGAATGTGGCTCAATACCGCGATGAAATATGTGATGAAAAAGCGTATGCACCGCATCCGTTATTTCTCGCAACATCCGCACGAAGTACAAGGTGCTTTGTTGAGTCAATTAGTTAATGCCGCCCGTGAAACACAATGGGGACGACTTCACGATTTCAAATCAATACGCAATACCGCCGATTTTGCGCAACAAGTTCCGGTTCAGGATTACGAAACGCTGAAACCATTCATCAATCGCATGATGCACGGCGAGCGCGACGTGTTGTGGCCCGGCGAAGTATCGTGGTATTCAAAATCAAGCGGCACGACTAACGATAAAAGTAAATTCATTCCCGTCACGATTTCTAATTTAAAAACTTGCCACTTAAAAGGTGCATGGGATACATCCGCACTTATTTTTGACCGACGACCGGATACAAAATGTTATGGGGGCAAATTTTTATTTATGGGCGGTGCGCACCAACCTTTCAATGAATATCCGAAAACGCATATCGGCGATGTGTCGGCAATTATGATTCATCACCAACCTTCTGTTGCTAATTACATTTACGCGCCGAGTTTGGATATTGCTTTGATGCAAAATTTTGAAGAAAAAATTGAACGCATGGCGCAAGCGCTCATCAAAGAAGATATGCGGATGATTGGCGGCGTACCGACTTGGACAGTAGTTTTGTTGCGCCGCATTTTAGAAATTACGTGCAAAGAGCACATCATAGATGTATGGCCTAATTTGGAATTATATATTCATGGCGGCGTAAGTTTTGTACCGTATAAAAATACTTTTGCGGAAATGATTCCGAAAAAAGATTTTATTTATTGGGATATTTATAATGCTTCGGAAGGTTTTTTTGCGACGCAAGCAGAAGATAAAGGAGACGATATGCTTTTACTTTTACAAAACGGTGTGTATTTCGAATTTTTACCGGAAAGCGAATGGTATTCGGCAACACCGATAGCCGTTCAATTAAAAGATGTGGAAATAGGAAAAAATTATGCACCGGTGATTACAACCAACGCCGGTTTGTGGCGATATATACCCGGCGATACGGTTTTATTTACGTCTGTTAATCCTTACAAAATAAAAATTATGGGTCGAATAAAACAATTCGTCAATGCTTTTGGTGAAGAAGTGATGGTATCGAACACCGATAAAGCCTTAGCCGAAACTTGCGAATTGTTTGATGCGCGTGTACGTGAATATACAGTCGCGCCGATTTATTTCGACGGAAACGCAAAAGGTGGACATGAATGGTTAATTGAGTTTGAATATCCGCCGCAAGATATAGAAGCTTTTAATAAACATTTAGACGATACACTTCAAAAAATAAATTCCGATTACGAAGCCAAACGTTTCAGAAATATGGCGATGGCATTACCGAAGTTGCGTTCGGTGCCGCACGGAACTTTTCACAATTGGTTAAAATCGAAAGGGCGTTTTGGCGGACAACATAAAGTGCCGCGTCTCGCAAATCACCGACAGTATTTGGAAGAAATTTTGAGATTTGCATAAATTTATTCTCCATTTGCCGCATATTCGACAGAGTTTGAAGAAAATTTGTAACTATTTAGCACCGCGCTAAAATTATGGGATTTTGGATAAAAATCATAATTTTGTGAATAACAACGTTGAAACTTGAATTTACCTGTCGACAT
>JAYTNA010000062.1:0-3008 GCA_043748865.1 Saprospiraceae bacterium | reverse complement strand
TACAAAATGCCCAAAGTTTTCCCGTTCTCCCTAAACCGGATTGTACCTCGTCGAGGATTAATAAACTGCCGGTTTCATTGCAGCGTTCTCGAATAGTTTTTAAATAATTTTTTTTCGGAGAAATAATTCCGGCTTCGGCTTGTACAGCTTCTATGACAACTGCCGCCGTTTTTTTTGTAATTTTTTCAATATCGTCAAAATTATTGTACCTCAACCAATCTATACTCGGCAACAAAGGCTTGTAGGCTTTTGTAAAATAGGTGCTGCTGTTCAAACTCATCGCACCTTGTGTAGAACCGTGATAGGCATTATATGCCGCAATAAGATGTTTCCGACCCGTCACGCGTTTCGCTAATTTCATCGCGCCTTCAATTGCTTCGGTTCCGGAATTTGTAAAATAAACCGAATTAAGTGTATCGGGTAGATTTTTACTCAGCAGGGTTGCCAATTGTACTTGTGGCGACAAAACAAATTCACCGTAAACAAGCGTGTGCCAATATTTTTCTAATTGTTTTTGAATGGCGCGTTGAACTTCCGGATGCCGATGTCCGAGAATACTCACTGAAATGCCCGCTATTAAATCCATGTAACTTTTCCCCGCAGTATCATATAAATATAAACCCTCTGCGCGTTCAATTTCGAGCATCAAAGGCGATTCAGATGTTTGTGCGATGTGCCTTAAAAATAATTGTCGTTCTGAAAGCATAGGGCGATTTTAGATTTTATATTTTGGATTTCAAGATCTTTGTTTTTATTTTTTTAAAATCTAAAATCTAAAAAACGCTGTCACAAAATTTGCATAAAATCATTTCTTTAATAACAACTTGGTTGAATTTTTGATTTAAAGAAAAATAGCAATACAATATTCAAAATATAGAAATGAAAAATTATTTTACATTCTAACTAAACTAAAAAATATGAAAACGATATTACTCATTTTATCGGCACTTTTTTTAATCATAACTTTTAGTGAAGCACAATTTTTAGCTTATACCGCCGGAAATTTGAAAAAGCCTATCGGATACAAATATAAAGACGCTACAAATAAAATCAATCAACTTCAAAACACTGAAACCATAGAAAATTTTATTCACACACTCGATAAACGTTATTCTAACTTTAAAGTTGATGCGGCATTTATGAATGATGAAAAAAAATGTTCGGATTTGTACACCGCAGCTAAACCGGAAGTGTGGCAAACAAGTGATTTAGATAATAATGGTTACAGCGATTTTTTAGTTATCGGTACAGTTTCAGGCGCACCGGTAATGATTTGTGTTGTCGATACAGGTTATAATAATTATGTAATCAAAAAAATAAATCGTCGAACTTTTGAAGATTGCTCTTATCCGACGCTTAAAACCGTTAATGGTGAAAGCGCAATTTGTTATTATCATTACAATTATTCGGCAAACGAAGGAGAAAAAAAATCTCAAGCTTCAATTGAAATAGATACTTTGACTTATAAATTCGGTGATTTGGTTGAATTAAACAGCAATATGCAAAATCATAAAATTGAAAAAATTGAATACAGTACTTCGGCTTGTTTTGGAGCATGTCCCGTGTTCAGCATGACGATTGACGCAGGTGGCAGCGCTTTATTTTTCGGCACGAAATTCAATAAAAGAAATGGGCAGTTCAAAACACAAATTAATGAAGATAACTTTAAAGAATTAACCGGTTTATTGAATTATATTAATTTTCCGAAGTTAAAAAATAAATATGCGGTAAGCTGGTTGGACGATCAAACTTCCATTTTGACAATTACCTTTGATGGCGGCAAAACAAAAACAATTAGCGATTACGGTCTTGTTGGTACTTTCGGTTTAAACCGAGTCTATGATTTAATTTTTAAATTAAGAGATAATCAACAATGGCGTTAAAAAAGCGTCTTAACCAAAACACACTAAAATCAAATCGGCAGCATTCTGAATAAGAATATCTGCCGATTGTTTTTTATGTATGGAAAATGGAATAATGCAGGTTATCTAATTTAATTTCATTATTCAAGCATCTCTCATGTAATTACTCGTATTTAAACGGTAAAATTTTTGAATCTTTGACGGTTGAAAGTGTCATCAAAGTGCGTAAGCGTTCAATTTCTTCTATTTGAGAAAGTGTTTTGAATAAGAGTTGTTCGTAAGTAGGAATATCTTTACAAATAACTTTAATTAAAAAATCTGCTTCACCTGTGATGATGTAACATTCAGTAATCTCATCTATTTCGCTGATTTTACGCAAAAAATTGTTGAGTGCATTGTCTTTTTGCCAAGCTAAAGAAACTAAAACAAAAGTTTTTACATTCAATCCGATTTCTTGCGGATTAACAACAGCGTGATAACTTTTAATTACGTCAGTAGATTCTAATTTTTTAACGCGCTCTAAAGTTGGTGCCGGTGATAAACCAATTTTTTTAGAGAGGTCAAGATTTGTAATTTTTGAATTTTCTTGCAAAATTTTTAGGATATGCAAGTCAATACCGTCAAATTTTTCAGTCATGGTGAAATTTTATATTAAATTATGTAAAAAGAAAAAAGTGTACTTATGTTTTAAATAAATAAAATTGCCTTTAATAAAGAAAAGCAATTGAATATTTTATAATAAACCACAAAAGTAGTGAAAAGTTTTTTTATTTTAGTTAAATCTTTCCCATATTTTTAGACGACGAAACATTATTTGGTCACGGAAAAGAACAAAATTTTTTCTTGCTATTCTAAATTTATTTTAATTGAAATAAAATATCACTATTTGCGGAAAGAAGTTTGAATTATTTGGTTGAGGTTTTCTATGGATTGAGTTTGAGCATATAAAGCTTCATTGATGCGTTTTACTTCTTCATTTAAACTTAAATGTGCAGTTTTAGGGTAAGCACTTTTTCGACTTAAAATATATTGCACACACCAAACTTCGCGAATAATATATGGCTCCCATTCAATCGGTGTTTGAGAAAGGCTGTCGGTAGTTAAAACTATTTTTTTTTGTCCTTGCGTACTGTAATGAAAGCGACG
>JAYTNA010000061.1:0-2212 GCA_043748865.1 Saprospiraceae bacterium | reverse complement strand
CCTCGATAATTTTATACCGGAAGTGATGCGTTTTGTGCGCGAAAAACAATACACCGCTGAACAATTTGAGCAGAATATTTCACTTGATACAACACAGTTTCGCGTAAAAAAAGGACAGCAAATCGGTACAATGGGTACGCGCGGAAATTCTTTTGGCGAGCATTTACATTTTGAAATCAGAGAAACTGCAACAGAAAAAGCGATTAATCCGTTGTTGTTTGGTTTTTATGTGCCGGATCATTCGCCACCTGTCATCAGTTTATTGAAAGCCTATTATTTAAACGATAAAAATGAAATTATAGGTTCAAACGTTTATTATCCGAATAAAAAAAACGGCGGGTATGTTTTGGAAAAAGATACTATAGCCGTGCCTTATAATAAAATTGCTTTTGCGATTGAAGTAAATGATGCAGCAGACGGCAAATCCGGTAAAAACGGGATATACAAACTTTCGACAAAAGTAGATTCGCAAACCATTTATCGTTTCACGGCAGAAACATGCGGGTTTGCCGAATCGCGCTATCTGAATGCGCATACCGATTACGAGTATTATAAAACGTCGAAAATACATTTGCACCGGACGTTTGTTTTACCCGGTAATCACCTCACGATGTACGATTCTGTTTTGAATTATGGCATTATTGATATGTCACCGGCAGCAAAAAAAATTTCTATTGCCGTTGAAGATGTTTTAGGTAACGCCACATCTTTAAATTTTTTGGTCAAAAATAAAGATATAGATGTGCATAAAGTATCGAAAGATTCAAATTACAAATACTTTTTACCTTATGATCAAATCAGTTTGCTCCAACCGGTAGGTGCGGAAATTCGTTTCCCGTTAGGTTGTCTATACGACAATTTGTACATGAAATTTGGCACAACGCAACGCGAATCCGGTACTTTTTCGTCGGTCTATCATTTGCATAACACAAACACACCTTTGCACCGAGATTTTGAAATAGCGATTGCGCCGCAAAACTTACCGGATTCACTCCGACAAAAAGCATTTGTTGCTTATTGCGAACGTGATGATGAGCGCACGTACAATTGTGGCGGCTCCTGGCGCAATGATGGTTATTTATCGGCACAAAATAATAATTTCGGTAATTACTGTATTATGCTTGATACAATTGCACCGACGATAACGCCTGTCTCTTTTCAAACCGATTTAAAAGCCTTAAGCAAAATTTCTTTCAAAATAAAAGATAATTTTGAACCGATGGGCGAGAGCACCACTTTTAAGTATCGCGCAACGGTGGACAATCAATTTTTACTAATGGAGTATGATGCGAAATACGCCACTATTTTTCATAACCTCAACGAAAATAAAATTCCTAAAGGAGAACATATTTTTAAATTAGAAGTGACAGATTTTTCGGGAAATAAACGTATTTTTGAGAGAAGTATTAAAAGATGATGGATGCCGGACACCGAACGATGGACAATGGATAATGGACAGATATGCCCAATGGATAATGGACATAGGCTGAAATTCTTAGGACACAGGAATATGGTAACGCCCTAAAAATTGTCGGCAATAAAGTATTGCATCGTCTCGTCACCAATGTTTTAAAATACATTTTTGTATATTGCGTTATGATTGGTCATAAGTTTTCTAATTGATCCCGTCAAAACAGCACACTAAATTCCGGTCATGAAAAACCTGTCCGATATAGAAAATACATTTCGCGCAACAACAGATTTAGGCTCTCTAAAAACGCGATGGAAATGGTATTTAGCAATAGCCGGTATGATTATCATACTTATTTCGGCAGTTTACACAAATTATTTAGTGGGAAAACTGCGGCAAGAAGAATCGGAGCGCGTTGAAATTTTTAAAAATGCTGCTGAAACAAATATCAATTTTACCAACGAAGAATTTAATAATTTGCCGCAAAGTGTCAAAGAATTTATAGCCAAAATAAACGATTCTAATTCAACTATTCCTCTTATTCTTACGGACAGCTATTATAGAATAATGGATGTCAAAAACTTCAGCCGTTTTCCGAACGACAGTTTAAAAACTGCCGCCGATACTGCATATATAACCGCGCAACTCAACAAAATTATCGGTTCGGGCGAGAAACCGTTTTTAGTAAAAGATATAGGTAGCTCTATTTATCAACGCATTTATTTCGATGATTCTAAAATACTGACACTACTTAAATACTACCCGCTTTTTCAATTTATTCTGATTACACTCTTCATCGGT
>JAYTNA010000060.1:0-2299 GCA_043748865.1 Saprospiraceae bacterium | reverse complement strand
CTTTATCTTGTACCGTGATGATTTGTTTAGTTACTGCTTTATTACCGCACGCATCAGTTGCTGTCCATGTTCTTACAATCGTTTTATTGCCGATACAAGTTGAATCTTGTGTCGTTTGAGCGAAAGTAATGGAGACAACACCCGAACAATTATCAGTCGCAGTCGGAGTGATTACAGCTGGCACATTATCACCGCAATTGATAGTAACATTTTGCGGTACGTTTGCAAATACCGGTGGTGTTACATCTTGTACAGTAATTATTTGCGTCGCAGTAGTTGTTAAACCACATTTATTAGTGGCAGTCCAAGTACGTATAAGTTTATAATTATTCGGACAGTTACCATCCGTGCGCGTTTCTATATAAGTCACTGTATTTATTACCACACCGTTATTGGTTGCAACAACTATCGGCACAGTCGGTACGTGTCCACACTCAACCGTTACATCAGCAGGAACACCTTTGAATATCGGTTTGGTAGTATCCACTGTTATTTTTACAGACATACTGCTTTGACAACCGTTAATATCCGTAATTGTGAGCGTATAAACCGTTGTAACAGTTGGTGTTACCGTTATGCCGGCAACATTATCAATAGGAAGCGTTATTGGATTGCCGCTTTGCATTTCTACCGCTGTCCATTTATATACACAAGTTAATAAACCGGCAGTACCGTACAATTGTACCGATGTATTCGGACAAACAGTCGTATCGCTATTGGATAAAACAGTTTTCGGCGATTTTCTGACGAAAATACTTTCCGTTTTATTATCTTGACATCCGCCATCGTTGACGTTTAATTTTACTAATTTAGAACCCCAATTCGCCCATTTTACAATCGTCGTATCTCCTTTAGGTAAAGTGGCAGTGGCAGGACTTTGATAAACAATCGTACCATCACCTACTGTATAAGTTAACACGGCACCCGGAGTCGCATCGCCTGTGAATAATAAAATTGTTTCATTATTCGCGCAGAAAGGTTCAATGACAACAAAATCAGCTTCCGGATTTCCTGCCAAGAATAACGGGAATGTTTTTGTAACGGAACATCCGTTTGCACCGGCAAGTGTGATTGTTATATTGTCGTAAGTACCGTTTAATACAGCATCGAATTTAATCGTTGCACCGTTTACAACTACATTTTTATATCCGGCACTGCCGGATATTTTGTAGTTAGAAATTGGCTGATCAATTGTCATTGTCACCGGAACCACACCACCTGTACAAGTGGACAATGGTACTACCGGTGTAAGTACAATCGGTTGAGCGTTGACTTTTACAACTACTGTATCATAGCTTGTGCAAGTGTAATCGTTAGATACTGCTACGACATAAGTTGTCGTCACATTTGGTGTTGCAATCGGATTGAAAACATTTGTTGCATTCAATGAGCCGCTTAACTGTCCGCTAATCGCTGTCCATTTATAATGCGTACCACCTTGCGCACCCAGTTGAACGCTATCGCCTTGACAAATTGTTTTATCAAGTCCGGCATTAGCCCAAACCATCGGTTGAACATTGACGATATGACTAATTATACCCGAACATAGATTTGAGTCAACTACCGCATAGCGTACCAAATAATTGCCGGAGGCTGTATATGTATGATTGAATACAGTTGAGTCATATGTTATGGTACCATCGCCTAAATCCCACCAATTGTTCACGTTGTTTGTGACAAGCGGCGTAAATGTTACGGGTGCGTTCAAACAAGCTACTTGATAAGTAAAGTCGGGATGTCCGGAAGTACATTTTGGTTTATAGATACCAAAGTCAATATTCAAATTTGCACTACCGTTCAAAGACGGGTTTGTGGTTTTATTTAAATTAAATGTATCTGATTGAATAGTAGTACCACTAAAAGTGGAACCTTTATCATTATTATCACCTGTACTTATTGGTGCGGGTTCATAATTACCACGTGGATTTTTAGAAGTAGTTCCGTTACCTGTTGAACTTAATGTACCTGTTGGTGGCGTAAATTGAACATAATAAGTACCGGGATCTAAGCAATAGAAGAAATAATTACCGATAGAATCTGTTGTTGTTTTACCCACTATTGTATCTACTAATTTGCCTGCACCGTTTACATGAATCAAGTGTAAGAACACTTTGACACTCGGAATACCTTTTTCACCGTTATCAACGATACCATTATTATTATCATCTGACCAAATTAAATTACCAATGATGAGTTTCTCTGCACATTTAGGTATTATCGGTGTGTATAATCCGAAATCAATACTTAAATTTGTATTCGCATCTGTATCACCGTCATTAACCGGATTACCGTTCAATAT
>JAYTNA010000059.1:0-2128 GCA_043748865.1 Saprospiraceae bacterium | reverse complement strand
ACAATACATCTATTTCTGCCTTGAATGTCATTGAAGCGGCAAAAGTACCGGTTGTGAAATCGCGCCCGAATCGTATCTTACTCATCGCATCCGCCGGTTTAGCGACGCTTTTATTTTCAGTAATCGGCGTTTTACTTTTTGACAGATATAAATCAGTGAATTGGTCGGAAGTAATAAAGGAGAAAAAGGACGATGAAGATGACGAGTTACATCGCCCGTTTTTTGGTGTCACCACAACTAAAAAATAAGTTTTGAGACAATGGACAATGGACGATAGACATTGGAAAATCTATTGTCCATTGTCTATTGTCCATTGTCCATTGTCTCAAATCAACTAAATGTTTAATAATTTTTCCAAACTTAATATTCTTATTGTCGGCGATGTCATGCTTGATAGGTATTGGCGCGGAAAAGTCCGACGCATTTCACCTGAAGCACCGGTGCCTATCGTTGAATTAGAAAATACTGAGGACAGATTAGGTGGCGCGGCAAATGTGGCTTTAAATATAAAATCATTGTCGGCAACGCCTTATTTATTCAGTGTGATTGGAAAAGATGATGAAGCGGCAGTTTTTTTGAAACTCATGTCGGATAATCATTTATTTGTCAAGGGCATTTTACAATCTTCCGGAAGAAAGACAACCGTTAAAACGCGCGTGGTGAGCGGCACACAACAACTTTTACGTATTGATAGCGAAGACACACACGATTTAAGTTTAGATGTTCAAGCTAATTTTATTCAACGTCTCCGCACTTTTCTCGATACAATGCCGATTCACGCCATCATTCTGCAAGATTATAATAAGGGTGTTCTTTCCCAAAAAAATATTCGAGATATTCTACAAGAAGCCCAAATTCGAAAGATTCCTACAGCAGTGGACCCGAAAAATAAAAATTTTTTCGAATACAAAAATGTGACGCTCTTTAAACCAAATTTAAAAGAAATACGTGAAGCACTTACAATTCCTGTTACATCCGATGTCCCGGCATTACAAAATGCGGCGAACTTGTTGCGCGAAAAAATCGGGCAAAATCAAACCATGATTACGCTTTCCGAAAAAGGTATTTTTAGTGAAGGAATTTCTCAAGAAGGATTTATTCAACCGACAACTCCGCGCAGTATTACAGATGTAAGCGGAGCAGGTGATACTGTGATTAGTGTTGCAGCACTTTGTTTGGCTTTAAATTTAGATTTGAAAACGATGACACTTTTAGCCAATTTAGCCGGTGGTCGCGTATGCGAATCGTCGGGCGTTGTGCCGATTAGTTTGGCGGAACTAAAAAAAGAATGGAACAGCTAATTTTTCAATAAGCCTAACAATCTTGACAATTTTTTAATTAAATCGTGGTTAAAAGAAAATAAAGCTACAATTTAGGGTATTTTTTTCTTGGCGAACAATAGCATAAAAGTATGATTTTTGGATTTTAGATTGTGGTTTTTAAATAAAATCGAAAATCGAAAATCGAAAATCGAAAATCGAATTACCTTTGTCAAAAAATAAACGATTTTAAGGGTTTAGGTTTTATTTAAAAATCCAAAACCCAAAATCCAAAATCCAAAATCGAACTATGTTTCCTAAAACAAATCCTACGACGACGACTGCTTGGAGAAAACTCGTTAAACACAAAAAAGCGATGCAAGCAACACCGATGAAAACGCTTTTCGCTGAAAACCCGAAACGATTCTCGGAAATGTCCTTGCAATTCGAAGATATTCTAGTGGATTATTCAAAAAATATCATCACCGACGAGACGTTAAAACTTTTGTTGAAATTGGCAAAAGATTGTGGATTGAAACAGGCAATCGAAGCAATGTTTACGGGTGAAGCAATTAATATGACCGAAAATCGGTCTGTACTGCACACGGCTTTGCGCAATCGAACAAATGTTGTGGTGATGTCGGACGGAAAAAATGTGATGCCGGAAGTGCGAGCCGTTTTGCAAAAAATTGAAAAATTTTGCGAGCGCATCATTTCCGGTGCATGGAAAGGTTTTTCCGGAAAAGCAATTACGGATATTGTTAACATCGGTATCGGCGGTTCCGATTTAGGTCCGGTAATGGTAACGGAAGCCCTAAAACCATATTCAAATCATTTGAAAGTACATTTTGTTTCCAATGTGGACGCGA
>JAYTNA010000058.1:0-4603 GCA_043748865.1 Saprospiraceae bacterium | reverse complement strand
AAGCAATGCGCCCTGCTAAAGTTTCTGTGTTGAGTTTCACAATATGAGGAGACGCTGAACCTAATAAAATAAAACGCGCCGGTTCGCGCTTTTGATCCGTCAAAGCACGCAATAAAGCAAAAAGTTCCGGTCGGATTTGTATTTCATCAATGACAACACACACATCTTCGTGAGCAATTAAATAAGATTGTGCATCGTCTAATTTAAACCAATCTGTACGTAATTCTAAATCGAGATAAATAGAAGGCTTCAATATTTGTGTTTGTAAATACCGAGCGAGTGTCGTCTTGCCAGCTTGTCGCGGACCAATTAAACCGACAATGGGAGACCATGTTAAGTCTCTGAGAACTTTTTGTGTAATTAAACGCTGTATCATCCGGCAAATATACAATCATCCAAGTAAATTGAAAATTTATTTTACAATTTACTTGGATGATTGTATATTTTAAAGTGATTTATTTCTCAAAAATTTTACCCGACACTTTGTGTTTCAGAATCACTTTCTTTTTGCCGGTTGGTAAAATTTCTTCTTTTATTAAATAATGCTCCGCATCATAATCTATAAACGGTGATTTTTTTTGAATGTTTTTGTCTCCGCGCCAAATATCTAATTTTATCGGTTCCCATTTTTTTGTTTTTGCAGATTTATACGCCGCATCCATGATTGCATTCACTACATAACCGTCGTAAAAAGATTCGGCGGGTTGTTTGCCGGCTTCCATACTATTAAACATATCCGTAAACATATTCGTGTAGCCCAGTTCATGCACTTCATCGCCAACCGGAAACAGCCAACCGGAATTTGATTCTGCTTTTTCGGCAATATAATCGCCGCCTTTACCGGTAGTAAACATTTCAAATCCCGTTCTAAGAAAATTGTTGAGCCAAATTGTTCCTTCACTACCCATCACTTCGTCGCGTAAATCCATACCGCCGCGAAAAGTCCAACTCACTTCAAACTGACCGATGGCACCGTTGGCGTATTTTACGAGACCAATTGCATGATCTTCGGCATCAATTGGTTTCACTTGCGTATCTGCCCAACACATCACTTCAATCGGACGAATATTTTTGCCGATAAAATTTCTGGCAATTTCTATGCAATGACACCCCAAATCTAAAATAGCACCGCCACCTGCTATTTCTTTATTCCAAAACCATTCGCTGTGCGGACCAGGATGTGTTTCTCTTGATTTCGCCCATAATACATCGCCGATTGCACCGGATTGTACGCTCTTGAGTGATTTTTGAAATTTCGGTGTGTAACACAAATCTTCGAGATAACCGGCGAAGATGCCGGCTTTTTCAACAGCGAGTAACATTTTTTTTGCTTCCGCTGCCGTTCTTCCAAGCGGTTTTGTACACAAAACGGCTTTTTTATATTTTGCACACAGCAAAACGGCTTCGAGATGCAAATTATTCGGTAAAGCGATAACGACGACTTCGGTATCAGGATGCATTATCGCTGCTTCCATGTTGGTTGTGACATGCGGCACGTTATAGTCGGTTGCAAATTTTTGCGCCGTTTCTTCTCTTCTTGCATACACGACTGAAACTTTGTCTTTATTTCTTTGTCCGTGTAAAGACTCGGCATAAAAGCGTCCGATAAAACCGCCGCCAAGTATGGCTATTTTTTTACTCATTTTTAGTTAGTTTATTGGTTTATCGGTTTATTAGAGATTGGTTTATTGGTTTATTGGTTTATTGGTGATTAGTTAATTTGCGATTAATTAAATGTAATTAACCAATAAACCAATCACTAATCACCAATAAACCAATCAATCATTTACTTAATTTTCATCGCCACATTATCCCATAAAACTGCTTTACCTTTTTCGGCACTGATATTAGCAGCGATAGAAGGACCGGCAGCGCGCAAACCGAAAGTTGAATCCTCGGCAACTACTTTTCCGGTGCGAATAGATTCGAAAAAATTGGTCATATGTGAAAGCCGATCGTCATAACCAGGTTCTACTTTATAGGTAATTTCTTTTTCGTATTTAACTTGTTTGCTGCTTGAACCGTATTTCGAGTCATACCATTTTTTAAAATCTTCTTTTTGTTTAGCGGAAAAACTATCGAAAGAATCGTAACCGCCAAAGCCCGGCGCCTCCGGGCGTTTAAAATGTTTGACCGTAAAATCATTCCAACCCATATCAATTATACCTTCCGTGCCGATGAGTCGAGTAGTAAGGCTGCCGCCCGCACCGTCGGAAAGATTCACGCGCGTCATAAATTGAAAAGCCGGATGCGTGGCACTTTTCGAGTATTCCATTAAACCCGTACAAAGGTCGTAAGCGTTGCGACCGTCTTTCCAATAATTAATCGCGCCAAGCGCGAAAATTTTATCGGGACCGAGTGAGCCGGTAATCGTGTGCAAACCGGTAAGTAAATGCACGAACAAATCGCCACCTACACCGGTGCCGTATTCTTTATAATTTCTCCAACGGAAAAAACGGACGGGATCGAAAGGTACTTTGGGTGCATTGCCGAGAAATTTATCGAAATCAATATTTTGCGGTGAAGCATCGGTCGGAATTGAATATTGCCAAGCACCTCTCGCATCCGAGCGATCGCAAACAGCTTCTACATAAGTTAAATCGCCGATGAGACCTTGTTGAAAATATTTTTTCGCTTCCAAAATGCCCAAACTGCTGGCTTTCTGACTACCGACCTGAAATACCTTACCGCTTTTTTTATGTGCGTTGATAACATCATGACCTTCGGAAATATTTTTCACCATCGGTTTTTCGCAATACACGTGTTTACCGGCGTGGAGTGCATCAATAGAAATACGCGAATGCCAATGATCAGGTACGCAAATCAAAACGGCATCAATATCTTTTTTAGCCAGAATTTCGCGGTAATCTCTGGTCGTAAAAATATCTTTTCCCCATTTTTCTTTCGCGCGTTCCAAGCGCCCGTCGTATAAATCACAAACGGCGACTAACTCTACACCGGGCACTCTTAACGCTGTATCTGTATCGTAATGTCCGATGATACCGGAGCCTATTAGACCGATGCGCACTTTGTCGTTGGAGGAGATTTTCATCTTTTCATAAAGCATACGCGTTTCTTTCGAGAAACCGGCGTTGGCTAAAGTTAATGCTGCGGCAGTGCCACCGATTTTTTTAATAAATTTTCTTCGATTGGTTGTGAAGCTCATGATAAAATGTTTTAAATTTATTTTTTTTTAAGTAATTTCTTCAATACTAATAATTCTTCTTCTAAAAGTTTCATACCGTGTTCGAACATTTGTAAAGGAAAATTATCGGGCTTGGTAAAAGTCATCATTAAATGACAACCTGAAGGAGTGGAAATCACTCTTGCCGGAACTGTCCATTTTCCTTCTCCGGCATCAATAAAATCGTGATCTAAAATACCCGGTAATTTATTTGCATAGATAATTAATTTTCCGAGACCTCTTGGTGTTTGAATAATCCAATCACCTTTTTCATTTTGCTGAATAGATTGTACATTATGAATCGCATATAATTACCAATTAGCAGGATTGGCAAGAAATTCAAAAAGTTTATCAGTAGAACAATTAATATTTATCGTTTTTGTTACAGTCATTTGCTCAAGCTGAATTTTTTAGAAATAAATTCTTATCTAAAGGAGTGAGAAAGAAATAAGTTCCACCGTTATACTTATTCTTTTCTCATTCCTAAATCTACATTTTTATCTCTGTATTTTTTTCATTAAAAAACAAAAGAAAGAAAATCAGAATGCCGACAGTTAAATAAACCGGAAATAACCAGAAGGCTTGCCAATCTAATTTTCCGTTTCCGGTTTGATGCCAATCGGCTACTCGTCCCGAAAGATTTGTGCCGATGAACATACCAACACCGTAAGTCGCGAAAGTAATAAGACCTTGTGCAGCGTTCTTAAATTTCGCGCCGGCTTTAGTTTCTGTGTAAATCATACCGGCAACAAAAAAGAAATCGAAACACAATCCGTGTAAAATAATACCCAGATACAATAACCAAATACGATCACCCGCATTGCCGAAAGCGAAAGCGGCAAAACGCGCAATCCATGCCAACATTGCCATCAATAAAATATATTTGATGCCTAATCGTGCAAAAAATACCGGTAATAAAATCATAAATAACACTTCCGACATTTGCCCCATCGTCATTTTTCCGGTGGCATTCACCATGCCGGTGTCTGTCAAAAACGGATTTGTGAAACTGTAATAAAATGACAAGGGAATGCAAATAAGAATAGACGCAATAAAAAAAACGAGATAAGAACGATCTTTAAATAAAACCAAAGCATCTAAACCCAAAACATTTGAAACGCCACCATCGGATTTTTTTGCTTTCGGCGGTGTGTCCGGCAAGAAAAAACAATAAATGCCGAGTAAAAAAGATGCACCGGCAGCTAATTGAAAAGGAATAACTGTTGTAGCAACATTAGCAACGCCTTCTATTTTTAACCACCCTATAGCCAGACCTATGACAATCCAACCAAGCGTTCCCCAAACTCTGACACCTGAAAATTCTTTTTCGGGAGCCGTCATTTGATTAAACGCCACCGAATTTGCCAAAGCAATTGTCGGCATATAAACGGCTGCATAAGCTAAAATTATCCAAAAAAA
>JAYTNA010000057.1:0-3290 GCA_043748865.1 Saprospiraceae bacterium | reverse complement strand
GGCGGAGAATTAAAAGTGGAAAGTACGGAAAATGTCGGTTCTGAATTTATTATTCGATTAAATTATTAAAACAAATTATTTAATTCAATTAGAAAAATCCACGTTTTTGTTTTTACTTTGTTCTTATATTTTAAATCATAACGCATAATTCATAACCCATAACCATTTTCGCATGAATAATGTAAAAATAATTTCCGCCGGTGCGGGTTCCGGAAAAACATATCGGCTCACAAACGATATGGTCATGCTTTTGCAAAACGGGTTGCGAGCAAGCGGTATTTTTGCAACGACTTTCACATCAAAAGCGGCGGCAGAATTGCAAGAGCGGGTGCGTACAAAACTTTTAGAACAAGGTCTGATTGATCAGGCAAATGATTTATCGAACGCGCTCATTGGTACGGTGCATGGATTGGGTGTAAAACTTTTGCGCCGATTTGCTTACGAAGCCGGCGTGTCGCCGCAAGTGGATATTATAGCGGACGAAGACCAACAAGTTTTTTTTAATCAAGCGATGTCGCATATTTTATCGCAAAATAATTATGTCGAGCGCATGAATGATTTGTGCGACACACTCGGGCTTTCAAAAAAAGATGCCGCGCATGATTGGCGAAAGGAAATTAAAGAAATGGTGGACGTAGCGCGTGCCAATTGTTTTTCAAATGAAGTTTTAGAATACAGCAAAAAAAAATCGTTCGAGTCGTTTCAATCTTTTTTTTCGGGTAATGATGCTGATGTCGAAAATATAAAAAATCTTACTACTCAAGCATATAATTCAAAACTTAACACGCTTTTAGATATCACCGTTGCCGCTTTACAAACAGGTGGCGATTCTACAAAAGTAACTATCGACTATATTGACACGCTGAAACAAACCAAACAAGATTTAAAAAATCGCGAAAAACTATATTGGCACCAATGGGTGAAATTGACGAAGGCAAAAGTCGGCGCGAAATCGAAAGATGCAACTAAAGAACTTATCGAATTTGCAGCATCTCATGTATATTTTCCGGATTTCCAAAACGATATCCAAAATTTTATCGGACTTGTTTTCGAAATTGCTCAAAAAGCTATCGTGGAGTACGATGATTTTAAGAAAAAACGCGGGTTGATTGATTATACTGATATGGAAGTGTTGGTGTTGCAACTCATCGAACATCCGCAAGTGAAGCAAACGCTCGCTGATGAAATTGATTTATTGATGGTAGATGAATTTCAAGATACGTCACCGATTCAACTCGCTTTGTTCTTGAAACTTTCGCAAATTGCGAAGCAATCTATTTGGGTCGGCGATCCGAAACAAAGTATTTATGGTTTTAGAGGCGCAGAACCGCGTTTGATGCAAGCGATTATTCAACACTACGGTATTTCTCCGGAAAATATTTTAGATAAATCGTGGCGCAGCCGACCGGATATTGTTCATGCGACAAACGCAATTTTTGTTAAAAATTTTTCGGGATTACCTCCTGAGCAAATTACGCTTTCGCCGCAACGCGATGACAAACCGCAGCAAACGGAAGCTATCGTGCATTGGAATCTCGCGTTTGATAATTTAGGCGACATTAGAAAAAAACCTTCAACGGACTGGTTTGACGGTGCGATTTCGGAAATGATAAAACGTTTGGTGGAAGAACCGATTTATGTAATTGATAAAGCCGATAAAAAATTGCGTTTGTCGCGCACCGGCGATATCGCTTTGCTTTGTCGCAGCAACCGACAATGTATGACGATGGCAGAAGCTCTCTCGAAAGTCGGATTGAAAGTTGCCACACCGCGCACCGGTCTAATGAATACTGCCGAAGCAGTTCTAATGATGGCGATTTTGCGTTATCTTTTGCACCGTCATGATTCGTTATCGGCAGCAGAAATTATGTATTTGGCTGAAGGTGTTGCATTGCCGGATATTTTGGAAGACAGGTTGAAGTGGACAATGGATATCAGCCTATGGACAATAGATAAAAAAGAAAAAGAAAAAAATGCTGCTTCCGTTAATGTAACAATCGCAAATGAAACGGATATTTTAGAAGAACCGACCACTGAAATACAAGAAATTCCACGCCCGACATGGGGTTCCGGCAATCCCATTATTATAAAAATTGACGCATTGCGCCGCGAAACTGCAGAACTTTCGGCTTTTGAAGTTGTAGAGTTGATGATGAGTGAATTGGATATTCGGCGCATTGTTGCGCGTTGGGGAAATGCGGCACAACGGTTAGAAAATTTGGATTTATTCAGAAAAATGGCACTCGATTATGAAGCCTTGTGTCATCGTTTACACGCCGCCGCTTCTCTCGGCGGATTTTTACTGCACGTTATCAGTAAAAAAGACAACAATGCCGATCAACAAAGTTTTAATGAAAATTCGGATGCCGTGAATATCATCACCTATCATAAATCCAAAGGATTGGAATATCCGATTGTCGTAATGATGAATTTAGATGCGCCTTTGCGTGATGATGTTTGGGGTATGAGTATTGAATCTGACTTAGAAACAGTTGACTTGAATAATATTCTCGGCAATCGTTGGTTGCGTTATTGGGTGAATCCGTATGCCGATCAATGGAAAGGGACTGCGATTGCAGAAAAAATTGAAGAATCAGCGGCAAAAACATCGGTGCGAAAAAAAGCATTGGAAGAAGAAGCGCGTATTATGTACGTTGGTATCACGCGTGCACGCGATTATTTGGTTTTTCCGACCATTCCGGCAAAACCTACAAAATGGTTAAATCGCGTTTGGCACACAGGCAATGAAGATTTTCCGACGTTGGAGGATACACACCTTACGCCGTTCGTTCAGTTACCGGCTATCAATTTTCAGTTATTGACAGAAAAAAAGACAACCGACAAGCCGACTTTTATTTCAAAGAATACGGTTTCAGAAATTTTTGCTAAAGATTTTGGTTATGCGGAAAAAACCAAAGAAATAATTACTTTTATAGAACCGGCGAAAGGAAAAAAGTATCACGCGACTTATAAAATAGATAATCTGCGCGACAATTTGATTGCATTGATGTCGAATCCGCCACACGCTGTTGTGAAGCATATTTATAATTACAACGGTCCTCTGCATTTCGACGAAACTGTTCCGGCACAAATCATGGCAGAGATTTTGGATAATTATGTGGCGCAAAATTTATCTTGTCAAATACCGATTTCAAATATTCAGAGCATTAAAACGATTGCAAAACGCTTTGGTATCAAAGAAGAAAAATTAGATTTAAAACAAATCGCACAACACGCCAATTTATATTTAAAATTTATGGAGCGACAGTTTGATTGTAGAGACGCGGTGC
>JAYTNA010000056.1:0-11691 GCA_043748865.1 Saprospiraceae bacterium | reverse complement strand
GTTCTATTTTGATGAGATAATCGGTGATATAATATGTATTCACACGCGGCACTAACGGTTCGGCGGGACCGAAAACACGCGCAGCACCCAAACTATTTTTTAGAGATCCGGTAAAAATTTTCACCGCTGCCGACATCACTTCATATTTTTTGTGGCGCACCGAAATGCTAATGAGACGATAGTACGGCGGATATTGAAACCGTTCACGTTCTTGCAATTCGCGCTCATAAAAACGTTCCGATTGATTTTCAGTTACATCGCGCAACACCAAATGTTTGGTGTCGTAACACTGAATCAAAACTTTTCCCGCAGTTTCTTTTCTGCCTGCGCGACCGGAAACTTGCGTCAATAATTGAAACGCACGTTCTGCCGCTCTGAAATTCGGATAATGCAAAAGACTGTCCGCATTCATCACACCAACCAAAGCTACTTTTTCAAAATCTAAACCCTTCGTCACCATTTGTGTTCCAACGAGAATATCCAATTCTTGCGCTTCAAAATCGTCGAGTAGTTTTGCGAAATTTATTTTACTTCGCGCCGTATCTAAATCTAATCGCGCAATACGTGCATCGGGTAAATGTATTTTTAATTCATCTTCAATCCGCTCCGTGCCGTAACCTTTCAACAACAACGACGGCGAACCGCACGCGGGACATTCTTTGGGCAATTTTGCCGTGAAGCCGCAGTAGTGACAATTCATCGCGTTCAAATGTTTATGATACGTCAGCGTGACATCACAATTTCTGCAATCAAAAGTCCAAGTACAATTCGAGCAAGTTAAAGTGGGTGCATAACCGCGTCGGTTTTGAAAAAGGATTACTTGTTTTTTACCGGCGACTGTTTCTTTTATCGCTTGCATGAGTTGCGGCGAAAAATTGCCCATCATAGTGCGTTTTTTAGATTCGACACTGCAATCCACGATTTGTATTTCCGGAAGCGTGGCGTTGCCGAATCGTTTTGTCATTTTTACCCAACCGTATTTTTCGGTAACGGCATTATAATAAGTTTCAACAGAAGGTGTTGCAGTGCCGAGAATAATTTTTGCACCGAACACGCCGGAAAAATAAACCGCACAATCACGCGCGTTGTATCGCGGGTTCGGGTCTTGTTGTTTGTACGAAGCGTCGTGTTCTTCATCAACAATAATCAATGATAAATTTCTGAACGGTAAAAACAAAGACGACCGCGCACCTAAAATAATTGAACGCCCCGCCCCAACTTGTTGCCACAACTCAACGCGCTCTTGTCCATTCACGCGTGAATGATAGACCGCAATGTCGTTGCCGAACACAGTACTCAAACGCTGAATAATTTGAGAAGTCAAAGCGATTTCGGGCAACAAATATAAAACACGTCCGCCGCGTTTTATTTCTTCTTGAATAAGTTCGACATAGACGCGCGTTTTTCCGGAACCGGTTACGCCTTGCAACAACACGACGTTTTTAGTTTCAAATTGCTTTTTTATATCCTCAACTGCTTCAACTTGTATCGCACTCAACGGAGTTGCCAAAGAAATTTCTTCGCCGCGCGTGTTCACGCGACTGATTTCTTTTTCTTCAATTCTGAAAATTTCTTTTTTTTCTAAGGCGCGTAAAACGGCAATATCAACTTTCGCCGCCGCATAAATGCCGGATGCCTTCACCCAAATTTGTTGTCGCGAAAATTGGACGAAAGCCAAAAGTGTTTGCGTTTGTTTATCCGATTTAGCTGTTGCTTCAAAAGCCTTCGCCAAAACTTGTTGCGTTGAGATTGTATCGTTTTGTGTATTCAAAGCGACAAATAAAGCAGTTTTGGGTTTATATTTTGCTTGGAGTTCTTCTTTCAATTCCAAAACACCATACATCAACAAACGGTTAATAATCGGATACACTGTTTTTTGTTGCAGTATTTTCTGAATTTGTTCAATCGTCAATTCTTTTTGTAGCGTCAACGCTTCAGCAACTAAATATTCTTTATCATCAAAAGCCGTAAAATCTGAATCGTGTTCCGGATTCAACACGACAGTTGTAGAGCTTTTCAGTTTTAAATTTGTCGGCAAAGCCGCGTTCATCACTTCGCCCAGTGAACACATATAATATGCAGCCATCCAATGCCAAAATTGAATTTGTTGCGCCGTCACAATCGGTTCTTTATCAACGACGGAAAGAATCGGTTTTGTGGCGTGTTCGGGTGCATTGCCGATTATCGCTACCGCAATGCCTGTATAAATATCGCGCCCGGTACCGAATTGCACTTCCACCCGCACACCAATTTGCACGTCCTTCAACAACGCGTCGGGAATGTGATAGGTGTAAGGCTTTGGCATAGCGAAGGGTAGAATTATTTCTACAAAAAATGCTTGGTGGGTCATAGAGTAGTTGTTACCGTCATCTGAGGAATGAGAAACAAATAAGTCTAACGGTAGAACTTATTTGTTTCTCATTATTCCTAATAGAGTTTTGAAACCCTGATAAAAATCGTGGTGCAAAAATAAAACTTATTGATGGGAGTGTTATTGTTTAATTAACTGTCAGTCGGCAACTATCAATTAACAGTTTAATTTTCATTCATCATTTTTAAAATGCGGTCGCGACGTTTTTCCTGAATTATTTTTCTTTCCGATTTAATTTTTTCTACAATTGACGGTGGTGCAAGTTTTGGTGAACCACTTTTGAACGGCGGTTTTGGATTGTATTCTATCATTAGTTGAATATTTTGCGCAACTTCCAAGCCGTAAATTTTTTCTGCCAATACTAAAGCCATATCTATTCCTGCCGTAACGCCGCCACCGGTGATACGATTTTTATCAACCACAACACGCTTTTCAATTACGTCCACTTTTTTATATAGGCGCAGCAAATCTAAAGATAACCAATGCGTTGTGGCTTTGAAACCGTCGAGTAAACCGGCTTGCGCCAAAATTAAAGCACCCGTACAAACAGACGTAACATATTGCGCTTGTTGCGCTTGTTGCATCAAAAAATTCATGAGTTTTTTATTTTCTATTGCATCAGAAATACCCGGTCCGCCCGGAACAAAAATAATATCTAATTGCGGTGTGTTTTCAAAAGTAGCATCCGGCAAAAAACGAAAACCTTTTTCACTCATTATGGGTTCGAGAGTTTCGGCAATAATTGAAATTCTTGCGTCTGGAAAACGCGAAAAAACTTCAAGCGGAGCTGTTAAATCTAATTGCGTGACATTATTGAAAGCGAGGAGACCGATGTGGCGCATGAAATTTGGTTATTGATTGAGAATTTTATTTCGCTTTCCTAAAGCAAAAAGGCGACATTTTTTTTTGAGAAAAATGTCGCCTTGAAAATTTAATTTAGGTTTTTCGTTTTATTTGCCGTTCGTTGTCGGTGCGGTATCATCAACACCTTCTTCTTCGCGCGCTTGCATTTCTTCGTCCGTCAAAGGTTCTTTAGATTGTTGTATCAATTTGCCTTTCAAATCGAATTGCAAATTGACGTAGTCAGTATCCGTCATCACTTCCACGTTGTAGGCTTTCTTTTCCGGAAAATCTACTTGCATACAAGCATTAACGAAATCTTGCTTGTAGTTTTTAGCTAAATAAACTTGTGCAGCAGCCGGTAATTCGGTTTGGTCAATAAAAATACCGGTATATTGAAAAGTATTTTTACTGTCGTAAAAAGTTTCGCACGGTACGTTGTTGCTGACAAAACTTGCCACGTAACCGTCTTCAACCGTATCCCATTCGATATCGGAAGCTGTGGGGAAACGATTTTTAAAATCCGTTTGAACCAATGATGTTTGTGTCGTTGCCGTTGATTGTGTAGGAGCATTACCGGAACCGGTGCCGCCGCAAGCATATATGCCTAATAAGGCGATAGAGAGAACAAATAAATAAGGTCGCATAACAAGTAAAATAATGAACAATGAATAATAGATTGAGAATTATAGAATTCTAAAAAAATTCAATCCTATTGAATAACAAAATTTTAAGAAACATACAATTGGACGTGCTATTCCGAAAATGTAACATCCAATCAATTAATAGGCGAAATTACAAACGTTTAAAATAAAAAAGTTGTTTTCGGAAAATTTATTTTCCGAAAACAACTTTTTTAGTTGACAATTGATAATTAACAGTTAACAATTGACGACAGAAAAGTAATTATTAACTGCTAACTGTCAATTAGATTATCTGTTCTCAAAAAAATCTTTTTGTAAACCGGCATCATCATGTTCATTATTACCTTCATCTTCTTTATGTGATTTTACGCCTTCACCGACAGCGTGTTTGCCGTTATTAATGGCAGGGCGTGCATTTTTCACTTCAACACTTTTTGTAGCGTGCGGCACTAAACGCAAACGTTCTTTATCAATTAGTCGACCGCTTACCGTACAAATACCGTAAGTTTTATTTTTTATGCGCATAAGTGCCTGTTCCAAATTGCGCACAAAAATTTGTTGGCGCGATAGCATATTGTTCAATAATTCAATTTGGGTTTGATTCGAGCTTTCATCTGTCCAATCGCCGCTTTGTCCCGTGCTGTTATTTTCATGCACTTCAGACATTTGTTCTTTCAGTGATTTTACCTCTTGATAAGCTTTTTCTAATTTACCGTCAATGAGCGTTTTAAAATCCCGTAAATCTTCGTCTGAATATCTTACTGTAGCTGTTGTCATAATAATTAATACAAAAATTTGGTAATGAAAAGATAAACTAATACTTTTAATAAAAAAAATGTTTGTTTCTCGTTCGGTATCAAGCCGGCGAAAAAATTCATAATTTTAACACAAAATAGAGGAATTACGGATGAAGAAATGCTTTTGATGCTTTTCGAATTTTTGTTGTATCCTAATAAGACAAAAAATAATCCGACTTTGCTTTGATAAAAATTTAATTGTAAAAAAAATATTCTTTTATGTTACTGATAAATAAAAATGTGTGGTTCTTTTTGACACTGCAAAATTATATTTTTTTTTATCTTTTAAACAAGTTTTTATAAAAAAACATTTGCAATATTTTATTTTTTTACGAATGATATATCGAAAATAGTATTTAACGGCAGTTTTTAATCAATTGACGTATTTTTTTAGCAAAAAATATATTGAAAGCTATTTATGTGCCGTATAGAAATTTTCAAAAAACGCCTATCTCCAAATAATAATCTTACATTTTTAAAAATAATTTTTAAACTTATTTTACCCTTATACGACTAAAATACATTTTTTTTATTTTTGGGCATCTATTTTGAATAATGAAAGACAGAGAAACCTATATCAGTCTTTCATTTTTTCCCATGGATTTACGTCAAACCATCAACATACTACTTATAGAAGATAACAAAGGCGATATCGAATTGATTCGATTGATGCTACCGAATGCTTCCTTTAAATACGAATTGTACACGAGCGATTCTTTATTTGAAGGCATCAATCAAATTTCAGAACGAGATATTCATATTGTCTTACTCGATTTATCGTTGCCGGACGCACCGGGCGGATTAAAAACTTTGACGCGGATTTTTGAAACCGGTTTGAAAATTCCTGTCATCGTACTTACCGGTGCGAATAACGAAATGATTGGCAACTATGCTGTAAAAGCCGGCGCGCAAGATTTTTTAGTTAAAGGGCAATTCGATGCCAAATTACTTGGTCGAGCTATTCGTTTTGCTTTTCAACGTTATCAAGAAGTTTTCAAACTCACCGAGCGAGCGCAGCAACTTACAAGCATCGAAAAAAGACACGTCAGCGCACATAAATTAGCGGCTTTCGGTAATTGGGAAATGGATGTGGCAACGAGTGAAATGCTTTGGTCGAGGGAAATGTATAGCCTTTTGAGTTTGCCGCAAGGGTCGGGAACGCAAAAACTCGCCGATTTTTTCAATACTGTTTATACAGATGATAGAGAAAAAGTGGAAGTTTTATTTGAAGATGCCGCTAAAGACGGAAAAACGCATCGGATGGAATATCGTTTGCAAGTCGGCATGTCATTCAAATGGTTAGAAGCCAATGCGCAAGTGCATTTTGATGATGTAACGCAACGCATGATTTTGATAGGAAATATACAGGACATTACGGAACGCAAACAAAACGAACTCAATTCAACAGCTGTTGCTCTTCTCAACGCAGCACCGAATGTTGTGGAATCTTCACGTGAACAAATTTTTCAGAATTTGAGTTTCAACTCGCGTACATCACTCACCACCATTTTCAACACACTTTATTTATTTGAAAGTACGATTGCCGCACCGCAACAACACGAAATTTATAATACACTGAAAGCGTCGGTGGATGATTTGAATGTTTTGATAGATAAATTATTGAACTACTCTTTTATGTTTTCGCACAAACTGCACATCAGTCAAGATGAATTTGATTTGCGCGGATTCGTCATCTCTTTAAACAAAGCGATTGAAATAAAAGCACAGCGTTCAAAAATAATTTTTGAAACGGAATATGATACAGCGTTACCAAAAAAAATTGTTGCCGATGAACAAAAACTCACGCAAATTATGCTCAATTTAATTGATACTTGCATCGAGTGTGCCGTTAAGGGCAATAATAATCGCGTTGTTTTTAAATTGACTTATGACATCAATGATGCGCATCTGAAAATTCATGTCTGTTTATCGCAATCGTTGTTAAATCCGGAGAGTATAATAAGCTTACTGGACGAACCGGAAGATAATATTCAATGGCAAGCACAGCAAACGGGTAGCAGTTTTAAAAATTTATTTTTATTAAAAATGGCAAGGCGTTTGACGTTAGCTTTGGACGGGAAGTTCAACATCGCCCATGCCGCCGGCAAAAACTTAAATATTAATTGTACATTGCCGATAAAAACCGGCGGAACTTCATCACGCCAGCTAAAAAATTTAGATTTTCCGGTGCGTATTCTTTTAGTCGAAGATCATTACTTGAATCAAATAGCCACCAAAAAACTTTTAGCCCAACTTTCCACTTTTATCAGCGTTGATATTGCCGAAAACGGGGCCATTGCAGTCGAAAAATGTCAAGCCACACATTACCATGTTATTCTTATGGATTTGAATATGCCCGTAATGAATGGTTTTGAAGCGACGAAAAAAATTCGCGGACGTTTGACAACGCCGATTATCGCCCTCACCGCTGCTGCTTCCTCCGCAGAATCGGAACGCTGTTTCCAATGTGGCATGAACGATTATATGTCGAAACCTTTCAAAGCACCGGTTTTGTATCAAAAAATCCTCACAGTTTTATCGAATGTTTTAGTCACGATTTAAATTTAATGAAAAATTGCCGATAGACAATGAATGAACAGTAAATAAATTTGTTCATTGTCTATCGTCCATTGTCCATTAAATAAGGCAGCCCGATTACTCGAACTGCCTTTTGTATGTAATGGTAAAAATTGTAATTTTATTTTTTTGCTATCACTATTTTATTTCAAAAAGTCCTTCTTCCAGCACTTGCACCGGTTGAACTTGTTGCTTTACCGATTTGTGCGGCACTTTTGCAACGGTTTTAGTTGATGCAGAAGCTAAAACAATTTCAAAAAGCCCTTCTGAACTCTCATCCGTATTGCTGCGAATATCGATAATCCGAGGCGTTTGAACTGTTTCCTTATTTTCTGTAAATTGTCTCGCCGGTTGTTTATTCGGCACTGCCATAACTATTATTTGTTGTTTAACCGGTTTTAAAGATTGTAAAATTTCCTCGTCATCCGGTTCGAGCATCGCCGGAATATCGTAACTGTCTAAATGATATTTATTAATCGTGCGCAAAAGCGTTTGTGCATACGTTTTTTCAGTAGCATAACTACAATCTTGTAAACCTTTTGACCAACCGGCATAATCTGTACGCGCTAACTGAAACAAAGTGTGGTAACGTGAATTGTGCATTAAAAATTCAGTGTGGTGCTTGAATGACTCTTCGGTATTAGCATACACAACAAAGTTCGAGGGAATTTTCTTCCCTGCTTTATCATAATCATCATCTAAGGCTTGAGTATGTTCATAAGGCATACCTGAATTCCATTTGATTCCGAAATGATTATTTGAACGGCGCGTTAAATCCGAATTACCGGAACCCGATTCAATAATGCCTTGTGCCAAAATAACACTGGCAGGTATACCGCTTTTAACAGACTCTAGAACAGCTAACGATGCATATTTATTAACGTAATGTTGCGCAGCATCGGGAGTGAATGACAAAAACGCAAGCAGTGAACAAGCACACGCAAGTGTACTTAAAAATGATTTTCTCATGTAATGTTGTGGTTAAATTGTATAAAATGTAAGATTTAAAATCTCAATCAACTTTTGGTCATTTTCTCATACTTTATTTCTCTTTGTATGTATTTTATACTTTTGAATCGTGCAAACCCTATGCCGGTAGCTGATAAATTTAGTATAAAGCCTATTTCTGTAAATTTTCGGTAAAAAGGAAATGAAAAAATATTACTATAATATAATTGAGCGTTTAGTATTTAGGTTTTAGAAGCCAAATATGGTTGTCAAAAACACTAACACAAGTATACCAGTATCAATATTAATAACTTTGATGACTGTATCATATTTTGTGACAGTCTCAATTTAAAAGTTTTATGGGATTATAAAAAAAAATTGCTCGCCCAATGTTATTGGACGGGCAGTTTTTTTATTGCGTTAGATCATTCCTACACATTCAAATACGACATCAACGATTCGTAGTTTTCTTGCAATTGATTCACATATTCCGATTCGCTGAACGCGGCTTTTATATCGTAACCGAAACGCTCAAAGGTGGCTAAAATCGGTGAAATATCTTGGCGGTTTATTTTCAGCGTCACGTCTATTTCATCTTCAATCGGTAAAGCATGAATAAAAGAATTGAGAACAATACCGTGTTCCGACTCAACGATACGTGCAATTTCAGAAAGAGAAAACGTGCGTTTTGGAACCGTGAGTACAATAACGCTGCCGTGTTCGGAAAGTGAAGTGGTTTCGGCAAAGTATTTCAGTAAATCATGTAGCGTCACGCTGCCTAAATATTTTTTTTCTTTATTAATAACCGGAATGAGCGTCAATTTATTTTCATGCAAATAACGCATAATTTCATAAACATGATCCGTATCATACACATAAGGATGGGAAATAGTTAAAGTATATTTTCCGAGTTCTTTTGTGGCATCACTGTCAAAAATTTCATCTTCCGAGATTAAACCTATCAAATCTCCTTTTTCAACAATCGGCAAATGCCGTACATGGTTTTCATTCATCGCTTCTAAAGCATCTTCACCCGTTTGAAATGCTTGAAGCGGTACAATCTCTTCAGAAATCAGGTCTCGAGCTATCATTTGTGCAAGTTAAGTGGTTAGAAATTATAGATTCACAGCGTAGTAAAATTATAAATTACGAATTATAAATTTAAAAGCGTTAATAAATTTATCATTGATTTATAGTCTTACAAAATTCAAAATTAGAACATCTACAACAAAAAACAATACCCTTGTAAATATAATTTTGGAAATTGCATATTATGTAATAAAAGACAATTTTTTTTCCCGTTTGTTGCGCTTTTTCTAAAAATTTATCTGCCGATTGCAAAACGTACAGAATTATATTTTTGACGTTTAAAAAAAAACTTGTCACTTTCAACAACAAACAACAACTTCTCCTAAGTCGAATATTCTCTTATATAGTTACCGCCTCCCTACAAAGTTCACTAAAAATTTTCTATACTTTGTGAATTGTTTATGTATCTTGTGTTAAAAAAATCTACATAGATATACGAAGAAAATGCGTTTAAAGACAATCAATTATAACGCTAATCATTTTTAATTTACCTTTGCAGTTTAATTTTAGTCGGTTAGTCAATTAGTCGGTTGGTCAGTTAGTCATTAAAAATGATTGTCAGACTAACCGACTAACCGACTAACCGACCAACCGACTAACATCATGTCTATTCGCGTTCGTTTTGCACCAAGTCCGACCGGTGCTTTGCATATCGGCGGTGTGCGCACTGCTTTGTTCAATTATTTATTAGCCAAAAAACATGGCGGCACATTTATTTTGCGCATCGAAGATACAGATAAAAATCGTTTTGTAGAAGGTGCGGAACAATATATTATTGACACGCTGAAATGGTGCGGTATAGAACCGACGGAAGGAATCGGTTTCGGCGACGGCAATTTTGCGCCGTATCGCCAATCGGAACGCAAAGAAATTTATAAAAAATATGTGCAACAACTAATTGATAGTGGTCATGCTTATTACGCATTCGATACACCCGAAGAATTAGAAGCCATGCGCGAACGTTTGAAAGGTGAAAATCATCAAGCGTATGATGTCGCAACGCGCACGACGATGCGCAATTCATTGACGCTAAGTGCCGACGTAACAAAAAACCTGATTGAAAAAAATACACCGGTTGTCGTGCGATTAAAAGTGCCGAGCGATGAAATAATTGAAGTGGACGATATGATTCGCGGAAAAATCACGTTCAACACAAAAGAACTCGATGATAAAGTATTGATGAAAGCCGACGGTATGCCGACGTATCATTTGGCAAATGTCGTTGATGATTACGAAATGGGCATTACTCACGTTATTCGCGGTGAAGAATGGTTGCCTTCTGCCGGACATCATGTTTTGTTATATTGCGTTTTAGGTTTTGAAGCGGCGATGCCGAAATTTGCACATTTGCCGCTGATTTTAAAGCCGGACGGCAAAGGAAAACTTTCTAAACGCGACGGCGCAAAATTCGGCTTTCCGGTTTTTCCTATTGGTTGGAAAGATGACTCAGCTGAAAATAGTTTTGACGGTTTCAAAGAAAAAGGATTTTATCCGCAAGCAGTGATAAATTTTCTTGCCCTCTTGGGTTGGAGTAGCGGTACGGAACAAGAAATTTTTTCTCTAGAAGAACTTGTTGAATTATTTTCAATAGAAAAAATACATAAAGCCGGCGCGCGATTTGATTACGACAAAGCCAAATGGTTTAATCAGCAATACATCATGCGCACTTCCAATGAAGATTTGGCGGAACAATTATATCCGGCTTGCGAAGCAAAAGATTACAAAGCAACAAAAAAATTCTTAACCGAATTTGCCGGATTGATGAAAGAGCGCGTCGTTTTCTTTAACGATTTTTTGGAAAAAGGCTATTATTTTTTTGAAGACGTGCAAGAATACGACAAACCCAATTTAGAAAAACGTTGGAAAGGCGATAACCGCGAAAAATTCGGCGATTTAATTCATTTCATCGAAACGTTAGATTTTCATAACGCGCAAGATATGGAACACGCCGTGAAAGATTGGATTACAAACAATAATTTGAAACTCGGTGAAGTTTTTCCCACACTTCGCATTGCATTAGCCGGCACGATGCAAGGTCCCGGTATTTTTGATATGGCACACATACTCGGCAAAACAAAAACGATTGCACGATTGAAAAAAGCTAAACTGGATTTTAGTTAGTTGGGGTCTTTTTTTCGATTGTTTTCAAAAAAGATGTTATTTTTGTTGCAAAATTGAATTTATTTAATTTCTGAGAATTAAAAAATAAAAATCATGACAATTTACTCGGTATATGATCAACTTGCGGAATTGATTTCTCAATTAGATACGGAAAAAGTTTCGGCCTTAAAAGCTTCCGGAGAGATGCAAAAACGTTTAGAGATTCTGATTGAGAAATCTAAAGTCGGAAAAATTTCTAAAACTGAAAAAGATGAATTAGATCATTATATCGTTTTAGAAAGACTGGTTCGTTTAGCTAAAATTC
>JAYTNA010000055.1:0-2618 GCA_043748865.1 Saprospiraceae bacterium | reverse complement strand
ATGTTTATTCAAACTTAATTTCGTCTTGCGCGCCTTACGCAAAGATGAACCTTTTTCGGCATAAAAATGGGCTTTCTCGGCATTATATCCGTTTTTGCGCCAAGGATCGATTTCTCTCTTAACGGAACTTCTGTTCCGATTCGGAGCAACACCTATTTTACTGTCACTTGATTTTTGTGACAACAGTTTTTCTATTTCTATGCGCTCCGACAGACTCAAGCGTGTATATTGACTCATAATACAACAAATATACAAAATTCATTTTGTTGCATTATATTTATGAAACCAAGCTAAACCAATAATTAAACGTTTACCCTTCGAACCAGAAATGGTAGAAGTACAAGGTGGTACATTTCAAATGGGAAGTAATGAAACAGATCATGATAATGAAAAACCTGCGCATCAGGTTACTTTGAGTGATTTTTATATCAGTAAATTTCAAGTAACGCAATCACAATGGAGATCAATAATGATTGAGAATCCCTCTAAATTCAATGGTGACGACTTACCTGTTGAGCAAGTCTCGTGGAAGGATGTGTAAATTTTTCTTAAAAAATTGAATCAAAAAACCGGGAAAGAATATCGTTTGCCGACTGAAGCGGAATGGGAATTTGCAGCGCGAGGAGGCATACATTCTAATAATTCCTTGTACAGTGGTTCAAATAATATTGCTGTTGTGGCGTGGTACACAAAAAATTCCGACAAGAAAACGCATACTGTCGGCACACAGAAACAACACAATGAACTCGGTATTTATGATATGTCCGGCAATGTTTGGGAATGGTGCAACGATTGGTACGACGAAAATTATTATAAAAATAGTCCGACTTTAAACCCTCAAGGAGCGAATTACGGGTCATACCGCGTAGTTCGCGGCGGCAGTTGGAGCGGCACCGTTTTTTGTTGCGTCGCACATCGTTACAGGCTGGCACCGAAGGTTGGCGACTACAGCTTAGGCTTTCGCGTAGCTTTCTCTTCCTTGCAGTGAGAGGGTTTATCTATCCGACTTTATTTTGGTTTCTGAATCAGAATTACCGGAATTGAAAATTGTCTGAATCAGGATTTTCAGGATTTTTGGATTGTCAGGATTTTTTATAAAATACTTTTGGCTTCTGAATCAAAATTTTCAAAATTTTCAAAACTAATTCAATTTGAAAAATCCTAATAATCCAAAAATCCTGAAAATCCTGATTCAGACAATTTCAATTTTCAAAATTGCGGGAATTTTTAATTAAATAGTCTGGCTATTGCTGTTCATTTCTAATCTTTAAAAGTGCGTCGGTAGTTATGGTATTTGTAAAACCTTTTTTATGCAAACCCGCAATTAAAATTTTATCACCTGTCCAAATTTTAATATCAAGGAATAAGCTCACTGTTACAAAAGTTATGTCATCAATATCAACATCTCTAACAAGATTTGCTGCGTTTTTCCAATAATCAAGCGTAATATTACTTTCTGAAAAAAAAATAAACTGTTTAAAGAGGAGTGATTGTACTTCCTCGTATTCTTTTTCACTGTATTTTGAAATCTTCAAAATTTTTGAGCGATGAGATTGAATTTCTTCACGAAGAAATTCGCAAGTATAAAAATCAAAAAAATCTTGTGAGTTAAGAATGATATTTCCAATATTGCTTCGGGGATTAAGCAAAGCACTGAATGCTATATTGGTATCAACGATGATTTTCATTCTTCGGGAAGAAAACGTTGTTTATTTTTTTTCCACCAACTTTTGTTAACAGATTTAGCAAGTTGATCAATTTCTTCTTGAGTTGCTTTGCTTTTTGAAACAATCTCTTTAAAACGAAGATAATCCAAAAATCTTTGAATTTCAGTTACATCGAAATTGGCTGGAAGCGTAACAATTATTGATTCCGTCGTGCGTTCTATTGTCATTGAAAATAATTTATTTCCAAAATTACAAGAGTAATCCTAAAAATCCAAATGTAAGTTCAGATTATTTTTTAGTAATGCAAAATAATACGGCTACCTCAATACCTAAACCACAATCTCAAACAAAGCCAACGGATTGCCGGAATAATGTTTCGGTAAGCCGTCAACATTTTCGGGTTGTGTATCACCCATGTATTTGAAACCGAAAGTTTGGTAATAAGCGATGAGTTTCGGATTATCCGCCCAAGTATCCATGCGAATAAATTTTTTGCCGTTTTGTACGCAAAAGGGTATTGCCCAGGCGACAATATCGCGGACAAATGCGCTGCCTCTGAAATCGGGGTTGGTGACGATGCGGTGAATATAAATGGAAGGATCGGAGTCACGTTCGCGCCAAATCGCGGCATCGTTGTACGTGACGGCAAAAATGCAAGCGATGTCATCACCCATCACAATTTTCCATTGGCGTTGTTCGGCAATTTCTTTTTCGATCAAACTGCGTTCGAAACCTGCCCAATGTTTGTGAAAAACTTTTTTTTGATGCGCTATTGCATCGTCGTATAGTTTGAAGATGGTTTCAATGTCTTCGATTGTGCTGTTGATGATTTTCAGGCTCATCTTTTACCGGCTTCGGGAGTTATAATTGAATAAACACTCACGTCGAAAAATTTTTCTTCGTGAAAAAAATAATCTTTAAAATAGGCTTCTTTGACAAATTTATTTTTCT
>JAYTNA010000054.1:0-1479 GCA_043748865.1 Saprospiraceae bacterium | reverse complement strand
TATAAATCGCAAATAGAACGCAACAAACCGATTCATCAAGATATGGATAAACGCGATTTCGGTGTCGGTGCGCAAATTTTACGTGATTTGAATATTTCTAAAATAAAATTGATTACGCGCTCAAAAAATCGCCACATCGGTTTAATTGGTTATGGTTTGGAAATTGTTGAGTTGATTGAGCTTTGAGTCATTTATTTCACGTTCCTAATATCGTTTCTTAAATGCGTAAACGAATATTAAATACGTATCGCTTTTTAAGTGAAGCACATTTAGTAATAAGTTTCGCTGCCTATTGCCAGACAAAACTGTCACAAGATTTTATTTCAATAACGGATAAAAACCGACTTCCTTTTTTTGTAGGATTGATAACTTTTATTGTTTACAATTTTTATTCGATTTACACCGCTTATTTTCACCCGACTAATTTTGAAAAGCATAGAATCACTTTTTGGAAAAAAAATCGACAATTATATTTAGTATTACTGTTGACAGTTGTAGGTGTAACTATTTATAATTTTTATTTTTTGTTACCGATTGTTTTGAAATTTTCTCTGCACCATTTAGCAGGTTTTTTTATTTTAGGAGTAGTGTCAATTTTTTACGGTGTACCGTTTTATAAAAATAAAAGCCTGCGCGATTTACCTTTCATAAAAATCTTTATTATCAGTTTTATTTGGGCGGCGATGACGGTTAGTTTTCCGCTTTTGAGTGCTAATAATATCAATCAATACTTAATAGTCAATACCAAATACCCGATACCTTACTTACTTTTCCTCGAAAAATTTTTGTTTGTTTTAGCTATAACACTCTTGTGCGACGTAAATGATGCCGATTGGGATAAAAAAGGCGGTGTAAAAACTATTCCAAATTTTTTTGGCTTAGATAAAACGAAATTTCTGATTTATTTTATTTTAAGTATCGTCACCTGTTTAGATTTTTATCTTTACGGCGAAAATAAACGTTTTTTATTTTCATCAATTGCTACTCTCGTTATAACACTGAGTGTAACAAAAAATACCGAAGTAAAACCTGCTTCGGTATTTTTTAAAGACGGTATTGACGCATTGTTGATTCTGCAGTGGCTAATTATTTGGGTTATCGGTTATCTGTTATTGGTTATCCGGTAAACCAATAACCGATAACCGATAACCAATAACTTTAATACTC
Organism: Saprospiraceae bacterium; assembly: GCA_043748865.1. Lineage (GTDB taxonomy): Bacteria > Bacteroidota > Bacteroidia > Chitinophagales > Saprospiraceae > JAAFJT01. The sequence continues at coordinate 312 of JAYTNA010000054.1, read as the reverse complement.
GTCTTCCATATCATCTTCGTCGTCACCTTTTTTGCGGCGACGCGATTTTATATAATGTTCGGATTCATCGTCATCATCATCGTCATCTACGCTGACATCATCTTGTTCTTTCAAACCTTCGACATCTAAATCTTCTAGATTAAGATCGTCGCCACGTAAGACAGGGGATTTGTCGTCCTCATCATCATCGTCGCGTACAATGACGCGAGAATCGGAGATGCTTACGCGCACCAAATAAGCGAACTCTTCGGTGTCAAAAGGAAGTGCTAATACTTTTTCACCTTTTGGAGTCGTATAATTAATAAGTTTGTG
>JAYTNA010000053.1:0-3552 GCA_043748865.1 Saprospiraceae bacterium | reverse complement strand
GAAAACATCGCTGTACGCGAACTTGAAGCCAAACATATTTTTGTGGAAACGGAATGATAATAGTCGGTTAGTCGGTTAGTCTTTTAGTCGGTTAGTCGGAGTATCTAAACTAACCGACTAAAAGACTAACCGACCAACAGACTAAAAGACTAACTGACTATTTATGAATTTAAAATTTGCTTTGGCGGGAAACCCGAACGCGGGAAAAAGTTCGGTGTTCAATAAATTGACAGGATTGCGGCAAAAAGTCGGCAATTTTCCGGGTGTTACCGTTGATAAAAGAATCGGCACTATAGTTCTTGGAGAAAAAAAATGTACGGTTGTTGATTTGCCCGGCACTTACAGTTTATATCCCAACTCGCAAGATGAACGCATTGTTTTAAATATTCTCGCCAATCCGAACGATGAAAATTTTCCGGATGTACTTATTTATATTGCTGACCTCACTAATCTCGAAAGACATTTACTACTCTTTACTCAAGTACGCGATCTTAATATACCTATTATACTTTGCGTGACGATGGTGGATGCCGCCGCACAAAAAAATATTTTTTTTGAAAGAAAAACGCTGGAAGAAACTTTAAAAGTACCTGTAATTGAACTCGATGGGCGGACCGGCATGGGTATCAGTGAATTAAAAAATGAGATGTTGGCTTTCAGCCAGTTAATCGGTCAGTCAATTAGTCGGATAGCCAAAGACCAACCGACACAGCGACACTATGACCAATTGACTAAAACAAAAATGTTTTATCAACCTTCACCTAATGAATTAAGTGTAGCAGAAAAAATTCGTTTTCAATTGCCACAAGCAGATAATATCTATCGTGCGATTCTCATCGCTCACCATTACGATAAACTACCTTTTTTATCCTTTAGCGAAAAAAAATTGGTTGAAAAAATAGTTAAAGGTTCGGACAATCCTATTACTCTGACCCAAGTTGTTTTTGAAGATTTACGTTTACAAATTTTTGAAACGTTGCAACGTTTTGAAAAACTGCAACCAATATTGCATAAAATTTTTATCAAACCGGTACAAACCGAGTTTAATTTAACGGATAAAATTGATCGTATCGTCACCAATCACATTGCCGGTCCGCTCATTTTTTTTACAATTTTATTTATTATTTTTCAATCTATTTTTGCTTTCGCCGAATTGCCGAAAACTTGGATTGAAAATTCTTTTGTCTATCTTAACAGTTATCTAAAATCTCAATTACCCGCCAATTGGATGTCCGATTTACTCACCAACGGTATTCTTGCCGGATTGAGCGGTGTGTTGGCTTTCATTCCGCAAATTGCTATTTTATTTTTCCTCATTGCTATTCTTGAAGAAGTCGGTTACATGGCGCGGTCTGTTTATTTATTTGATCGCATCATGCAAAAAGTCGGACTGAACGGACGCAGTATTGTTGCGTTAGTTGCCGGTGGTGCTTGTGCAATTCCGGCGATTATGTCCACACGCACGATTTCAAATTGGAAAGAACGTTTGATTACAATTCTCGTCACGCCTTTTATTTCTTGTTCTGCGCGTATTCCGGTGTACGCACTTTTGGTGGGTTTTGTTGTAAAAAATGAATATTGGGGTATTTTCAATAAGCAAGGTTTGATGTTTACTTTTTTATACGCGCTCGGTGTCGTCACTTCCCTTTCAGCTGCTTTTGTTTTGAAAAAAATAATCCATTCACACGAAACAACTTTTTTGGCGATTGAATTGCCGCAATATCGGATGCCGCACTGGCGCAATATATTTTTTACGGTTTGGGAAAAAGTCAAAACTTTCATCACCGAAGCCGGTAAAACGATTATGATTGTCGCGATTTTTCTTTGGATACTCGCCACTTTTTCACCGACACCGCATTTGATTGAAAAATCGGTAACAGATTATGATAGACATGAGCAATTAGTTTTGAGCAATGAGCAAACACAAAACGAAACTGCCGACTCAAAGCTTAAAGCTCAAAGCTCACGGCAAAGAGAAGATTTTGTTGCCGCAAAAAAATTAGAATACTCTTACGCCGGCTATTTCGGAAGAAGTATTGAACCCGCCATCCGTCCATTGGGTTTCGATTGGAAAATCGGTATTGCGTTGCTTTCTTCTTTTGCGGCACGCGAAGTTTTTGTCGGCACTATGGCAACCATTTACAGTGTCGGCAGTGCGGGTGATGATTCTGCAACTATTAGAGAACGTATGATGCGCGAAAAAAAATCGGATGGTACGCTGGTTTACAGTACAGCCACTGCCCTATCGTTGCTCATTTTTTATGTGTTTGCGATGCAATGCATGAGTACGCTTGCTGTAGTTAAACGCGAAACTAAATCGTGGAAATGGCCTATTCTCCAATTTGTTTTCATGGGTGCGTTAGCATATCTCGGCAGTTTTTTAGCATTTCATTTGATGAATTGATTTTTAAAAGTTGAAAAATCATAATTTTAGTCTTTTTAAAACATTATTTCCGATTAAAATTCCCTGTTTTTGTCCATTTGTAATCGCATCCATAAAATGAATCCCGCCGTAAAATCTGGAAATACCCGCTTGTTCGGATGCGGCTTTAAAGGAAGCAAATGAACGCGCCGGCAAACCGAAACGTTCTTCAACTGTATCATCATACTTATAATTATCGCCAAAAAAATGTGTGAGAATAACGGTAGATACAGCAGAAATTGTTGAATGTCCGCTTAAATATTCCGGAAAAGGTGGCGTTTGCAAAAAAGGTTTCCAATTCGGATCAATATATTTTCTGATGGCAGTTTCCGGGCGCATACGGTTGCTGCGAAATTTTTCATCCCAACAACATAAAAAACCATCCATTAAACCCATTGCTAAAACGGTATGGACTTGCAAAGTTTTCCCGAAACTCAATTTTTCTTTTTTGCAAGCAATACCGGCAATACCCATCCAATGCGCACCCGGCGATATTTTTTTCATACCTACGAGTAAATGTCCGTTATCTTGAAGTGCAAACGGATTGCAATCCCAAAATGCAGCAATATCTTGTTGTTCCGGCGTTAAATTTTGCGAATAAACTTCATGCACTAATTTATAAAAATCTGAATTTTTTTCTTTTGAAAACTTAGCAGGCGGTTCCGGTTTGAATTGCGTTGCTGAATCTAAAGTGAAGGAGCGCACTGTATTAAAATATGGTTCAACCGGAGGCATATAAGCCGGTGGTGTCGGATACCAACTGCCTTCGGTCGTTGACGGTGTATACCGCGGATAATTGCTAATGCGATTGTATTTATCAGCTTTGGCGTATTTTAAAATTTGCTCGCTGACGTTTTGCGCATATTTCAAAGAATTTTCAACAACTAAATCCGAAAAACCAATTTTTTTACAAGAGTCTATCCACTGCGTTTCATAATTACCTAATAATTTACCAGAGGGTTGCATTTTTTTTGCGGTTTCGAGCATTGCTAAAACACCTGCCATTGTGTAGGAATAAATTCCGGAATCTTTTGGTTGTTCAATTACCGGAAATTCATTCAGGTAACCATGCAGTGATGTAAAATCTTTGTAATTAGGCGCAACGACTTCATAACCTGCCAAGCAAGTGT
>JAYTNA010000052.1:0-4450 GCA_043748865.1 Saprospiraceae bacterium | reverse complement strand
GATACCGACAGTCCATTTAATACCTGATGAAGTTAAAACCGGTGTCGTATTCAAGTCCACTTCAAAGCCTTTGTTCAACATCTCACCTGTATTAACGAGTGCCGAAACAAAACCTGTTGATCTTGAAATCTGAACCGGTACTGTTTGATTGGTTGTATTCGTCTGGAAATACGCAAATTTTAAATTAGCGCGGCTATCAAAAAAGCCCAAATCTATATTCAACTCTTTCGATAGTGTAAATTCGGGTTTCAAACCGTTTGCTACAATAGACCCTCCTTGATATAAACCGATGATATCCGAAGCACCTTTAGTGAATGGTGTTCCCACACCAAATGTCGTATTTATTTGATACGGGTCCAAACTCACATTACCAACTTGTGCTACCGATACGGCTATTTTACCGTAACTTAGAAATTTGTTTTTCAACGCCGGAACAGCATCAGTAAATACAAAAGCGACATCTGCTTCAGGATATAAGAACGAGCGGTTATCGGCAGCAAGAAGCGATACCCAGTCGTTGCGTAAAGAACCGTGTACAAATAAATAGTTTTTGTAGCCCAAACTTAAATCACCAAATGCACCTAAGCGACGATCTTGATTACTAAAAGTAGAACCGTTCAAATTTCCATATCGGTAATTTGTATTGAATACCGTAGGATCCAATAGATTACTAGAACTCACTTCCGATGTAGAAAAAGATCTATCTTGAATATTACCACCCAATATTAATTTAGCGGTAATATCTTTAGAAAGATTTTGGTCAAAAGTTGCCAGCAAATCTCCTACGATACTTTTAGTTAAATCCGACCTGTCAGCGACCGCTGCACGCGAATTACCTTGCGCATTGATATAGCGATCCGGATTGTTGTTGCTATTCACTGTAATAGCATTATTCTTAATTTTACGACTGAAAGTTTGATCCGTTAAACCGACACGCGCCAATAAGTTGAACCATTTTGTCGGTTGAATAGACATCTCAAGTTTTCCTGAAATGGGTTGTGTGGTTGATGTAGCTCTGTTATTATCAAGCGTGTAATATGGATTGTCGAAAAAGTCGTTGTAATAACCTTCATAACTTGAAAAAGGATCTGTTTTCCAATTTTTAAATTTTGTTAACGGTACGAATTGTGCCGTATTGAAAACGTGCCAATATACATTGCCAGGATCTGATGTATAATCTTTTTTCGTTAAGTTGTAATTGAAATTGAATCCGACTTTGAAAATACCGTAACTTTTTGTACCATTTAAACGAATAACATCCTTACGGCTTTGATCGCCGGGTAAAATCGAAGTACGAAAAACATCTTGAACAGCTATGTAGTAAGAAGATGTTTTATCGGCAGCAGAAACAGAAATATCGTTCTGAAGTACGACACCTTTATTAAAGAAATTATTTTTTTCGTCCGGCAATGCAGAGTAAGGTACTGTTTGAACAGAGCCATCAAACAAAGCGCGACCTAATTGAACTGTTTTGCCGTTAAACTCCGGTCCATAACTTTGGTTTTCATACGACACATAAGGCACCGAAAAATTCGGATCAACATCATAAGAAACACCTTCACCGCTAGTCTCGCCCCCGTAAAGACCAAAACGATTTTGCAAACGAGGTGTAAAAGCTAATTGTTCTGCTTGCGCCGTTAAACTATATATCACTTCCGGTTTGCCAATAGCGCCTTGTTTTGTAGAAACAATAAGTACACCATTCGCCGCTTGCGAACCGTATAAAGCCGCAGCATTTGCACCTTTCAATACCGTTACATTGTCAACATCATTCGGGTTTAGTGACGATAAATAATCGGAAGGCACAATAACACCGTCAAGAACAACGAGTGCTTGGTTGTTACCCAAAAAAGACCGGTTGCCACGCAGTACAACGCGCACACCGCCGTTAATACCATTATCCACTTGATTAATTTGCAAACCGGAAACTTTGCCGCTTAAGCCGGTTGCTAAACTGATAGTTTTAGCTTGATTAAGTACTTCGGTTTTTACGGATTGTACCGAATAACCGGTAGAACGCGCCGAACGTTCAATACCTGCCGCCGTTACAATTACTTCATTGAGCGCAGTTGCACTTGGCTCCATCGCTAAATCGTCGAAAGAAGTGGCGTTGCCCACTTCTATTTCTTTAGTTTTGTAACCAACACCTGTAATAGTAATAACCGGATTTTTTCCATCAACGGGTAAAGAGAATTTCCCATCTAAGTCGGTGACAGTGCCGCGCGTCGTGCCTTTTATGACAATACTTGCGCCCGGCATCGGGTCGCCGCGCTCATCTTTGATGATACCCGAAATAGTTCGGGATTGGGCTAATGCGCTACTAACGGCTATAACCGCAAGCAGACAAACTAGTAGAAGTTTACGCATGATAGTTTAAATTAGGTGATAAAAATAAAATGTATATTGTCTTTCGTACCGCAGACGAATTTTTGTAAGGCGCAAATCATAAATTAAATTTATAAACCGGATCCGCGACGGCTTATTGTTTACTGTTGCTAAGTTAATTCATACAAGCAATTATTTTGGCTATCTGCGGTTAAAAATTAAATTCTTTAACCTTACTGTGTCAAAGGTAGGCAAAAAAAATTAACTTTTGTACAAGTACTATGTCATTTTATTTTCAAATAAGATATAGATTTATATTCTTTTGATAAAAGTACTTGAAAAATTATTTTATTTCAAAAAAGGAATCGTTTTTAAAATTTAGAGAAATTTCGCTAAATTTTATTGTTTTAAAAATTTACATAAAAAAACTCTTTCCAAGTGCAATGCTTCCCCGAAGCGGCTGAATTACTTTAAATACAAAATTAACGATCGAATATACTGAAGCCGTATATTACCTTGCAAATTTTTCTATAAATATTTGACCATTTCGGAGTCATTTTACGTAGTAACCTAAGTAGTTACTTTAGATGTTTACTTTGAAATTTTAATCTAAGAGATGTGCTATTTCACAAAAAATATCCGACAATTCTTCAGGTTGACTAAAAAAAGGAGAATGACTTGTATTGAGAGAATATACTTTTTTACAAATAGTTTCATCGTACATTTTTTTTTGAATAAAAGGCGTAACTGCACGGTCTTCTGTACATTCAATATAATAGCGCGGTATGCTGCCGAAATTTTCTTCCGTAAGTTGCAAAAGAACAACACCGGATTCAACAGATTCGGCACTCAATAAAAGTTTAGCAAGTTCCGGAATATCATCAGCGCAGTCGTGATATAAACCTTCTTTATAAATTTCTGATTGCAAAGTGGAACTTCCTGTTTCTTTATCAAGCACCACATAAGGTTTCAAAACGCCGAATGTATCTTGCATCGAGTAATCTCTCTGTGTTTTTCCGTCAGGAATTAAATATGCCGCCAGATAAATTAATTTTTCGATTTTGTGCGGTATTAATTCAGCCGTTTGGGAAATCATGATACCGTTTTTGCTGTGTCCGACAAGTATCACTTGCTCTTCAAAAGTATTTACTAAATTGCAAATTGCTTGAACGGTCGTTTTCATTCTTACTTCCTGTATAGGTGTTTTATCTCTGCCCATACCCGGCAAATCAATAGCAATCGCTTTGTGTCCTCGTTTTTCTAAAATCGGAATTACTTTATGCCAATTCCAAGCACTGTGCCACGAACCGTGTATTAAAATAAATGTGCTCATCGTCTTTGATTTTTATTAAGGCAAAGATAAATTTAATTTAAAGTAATTATTATCCGCTTTCTTGCTGAATTTAAAAATTTAAACTTGCAGACATACAATTTTTTATTTTTGTTAAAATAACTTTTTAGAAATTTAAGTTTATGTTCTGAATAGAAAAAATATTTCAAAAAAAATAAAACAAAAAATATTTTTTATCAAAAAAATAAAAAAAATGTTTTAAATTTGCAGTCGAAATAAATTTTTTTATTTATTTTTTTAAAATCGGATTTATCGCACGAGAAATTATTATTTTCCACTTAAAAATAGAATCAAGATGTTAAACAGAGTCACGCTTATCGGAAATTTAGGAAAAGATCCGGAAATGAAAAAGTTAGAAGGCGGTACGCTTGTCGGCAAATTTTCAATTGCTACGAACGAATATTTCCGCGACGCCAATAACGAATTGCAACAACAAACTGAATGGCACGATGTCATCGTTTGGCGACAATTGGCAGAACAAGCTGAAAAAGTTTTGAGAAAAGGATCGTTGGTATTCGTTGAAGGCAAAATTACACACAGAAAATATACGGATAAACACGGTATCGAACGCACAGTGACAGAAATTTCTGCTACAACTTTTAAATCATTGGACAAAAAAGAAGGTGGACAACGCGAAGGCAACGAAAATCCAAACCAACATCGCTCGAGCCACGAGAGTCCGGACGATAGAGAAGATATGCCTTTTTGATTTTCGATTTACATTTTTTTGTAGGGACAGGTCGCGACCTGTCCCTACAAAAAAATGTAAATCGA
>JAYTNA010000051.1:0-1055 GCA_043748865.1 Saprospiraceae bacterium | reverse complement strand
ACTAAACCTCCTAAGACCCAATTAATAATGTTTTTCGTTTGTGATGACATTTTGTTTAAATTTAGATAATGAAAAAGAATAAACACGAAATAACAAATTTTTTTCTAAAATGTAAATATATTTTGAGGTAAAATTTTAAAAAAATGTGTGCTTTCAAAAAAATAACCAATGCCACCGAAATCCTTTATCTGAAATTTCCAACGTTGGTGCCGGTACTTTCAGACTATTAAAAACAGTTGCTAAGGTTTTATGATAAAGATTATCGGTTTTTATTTTATTCCAATCCACATCAAATGAAATATAATATTGCCGATAGCGCGGAAAATCTTTTTCGTTCAAGTGAAAAGTTGCTGTTGAGTCTTCACCGTTTTCTTTAATCCACTTGTTTTCAAAACCGCCGAACATATTTTCCGCACCGTATCCGACGGCGATATTTAACCAGTCCGGCAATTTTGAAAGGGGATGAACGCGTTGTGAGCTTGAAGTTAACTTATCACCTAAAGCATTTTCAATTTCAGATTTTTTTCCGAGAAAACTTTTTATGTTAAACGACAACCAGTAATTAATCGCATTATAATCTTTGATCGTGGTCGTATAATCGTTGCCATACAGAAGTTGTACGCGTTCTTTTAAAGTCATGGTTTGTTTGGTGCCGTTGTCGGACACTACGGATAAATCAGGATAATTAACTGATGTGTTCGATACTTTTATTAAAATACGTTGCTCTTGCCATAAGGCTTCTTGCGCTAAAAAAAATGTAACACCGGTTGTGTTTGCGGCAATGTCCGAAACAGAAAACCCCCACTTATCCGCAAAACCATCTAAAAATTCAAGTGTCAATTGATACCAACTGCCGACAACGAAACCAATCACTGCCGATTTTAAATGATTCAAACCTGACCAACGCATCAATGTTGCGGTATATCGCGCTTCGCTATAGGCTGTTACGATATGTCCGCCTTTATCCATTTGCATCCATTCTTTTGAGTCATCGAAGAAATGAAATGAGCTGATTTTATTTTGCTTATACCAAACATTCCAAAGCATGTACATCA
>JAYTNA010000050.1:0-1943 GCA_043748865.1 Saprospiraceae bacterium | reverse complement strand
TTACTTCATCATTAAACAAAGAAATAAACGCCGGTACTTTGATGTTTTCTTCGAGTGCTTTCACGCGCATCGCCAACTTATCTCTGAAATATCTGCTTGTAGTTACGCCCATACCCGGAATTCGAAAATGCTCGCGCAACTCTGCACCTTTTTCTACATCAAAATCATCGAGAGAAACAATCTTGTCAATGTGTCGGCTACGCATGATGTAGGCTAAACCGTTTTTTATATCACGCATATTCCAGTTACCTTTTTCGCCGTTGATGTCATTGACAAAAAAAATTTCATCAATACTTTCGTGGGGCCAATCGGCTTGTTGCAATTGTAATGAAGTGATTAAATAGACTGTGCAACCTTCCAACTTGGCTTGTTGTATGAATGCTTCGCCCTTAAAAAAACTGGCGATGCAGAGAATGGAGACGGGACGGTGCGGCATTTGCAATTCGTTATTGGTTATTGGTTATTGGTTATTCGTTATTCGTTATCGGTTATTCGTTATCGGTTATCGGTTATTCGTTATTTTCCACGATTAACGAATAACCGATAACCGATAACGAATAACCGATAACGAATCAATTCAGAAAGATAATTCTTTTGCAGGAATCCAAAGTAATTCGGCGAAATTTTTTACACAATCTTTTTCAATTTCAACGGCTTCGGCTTCCAAAAGTTGTTGCATTTTTTCCGGCGGACGAAAATGATGTCTACCGCTTAATTCGCCTTTTCTGTTTACAACGCGGTGCGCGGGTACATCATCCATGTCACGACAATTATTTAAAGCCCAACCGACCATGCGCGACGAGCCGAGACTCAAATAATCGGCAATCGCACCATAATTCGTGACGCGACCACGCGGTATTAATCGCACGACATCATAAACGTTTTCCCAATAAGATTGTGGTTTCATTTTTCGTTTATTGATTTATTGATTTATTGGCAATTGGTTTCTGAAGCAGAATTGCCGGAATTAGCGGAATTGGGAGAATGTAAGAAATGAAATTAATTCTTAAATAAAGTACACATTCCGGAAATTTTGAAAATTCTGCTTCAGAAACCAATCACCAATAAAACAATCACCAATTAATGAAGCTCAAATTTTTTTTTAAATTGAATGGAGTCGAAAAAAAGACTGTTGTTTTGTTTCAATTTTGATTCATTTTCTGCCAAAAATACGTGCATAAATCTGTAAATCATATCATTATCAGTGAAGACAAAAATATTATTCGCTTTATAAGTTTTGCCATCTGCTTGAAAAATATAAGAAGCATCTACGGCTTGATGTCCGTCACCGGATTCAATAATTTTAGAAACGACATTCATTCCTTTAGCGCGTGAAACGATACCGTTGAGCATTTCTTTATAAAATTCATTCGCCGATTTTTTAGTAAAGTTTTCGTTAGAAGCCATTTGCGTGCCGGTAATTGAATAGTTTTCGGCTACTTCATTTACACCTACCAATATAACAGCGTTTTTTCCGACACTCATGGTTGTATCGAATGGTTTTTTGGGAAATTGTGTACTGATATCGCCGTTTTCATATTTCACCCACGTTTGTGCCTGGGTCGTATAAATGGCAAGGAAATAAAATAAGCAAAGTGCTTTTATAATTTTATGCATGATTTTATTAATTTTTAATTAAAGTCAGTAGCCATTATTCTTCAATTTTCGTGCCGCCTGTTTTAAAAATACTTTCAACTCCGCAAATAAAAATTTCTTTTACACCGGCTTTTTTGGCATCAAAAGCATTTTGTAATTTCGGAATCATACCATTGGAAAAAGTACCGTTGGCAACACCGATTTCAAAATCGGCGAAAGATATATTTTCTATCACGGAATTATCGTCGTCTTTATCGCGCAATACGCCCGGTTTTTCAAAAATATATTTAATGGTCACTTTTTTATGTGCTGAAAGTGCGGCTGCAATCGTGCCGGCAATGGTATCC
>JAYTNA010000049.1:0-6995 GCA_043748865.1 Saprospiraceae bacterium | reverse complement strand
ACCGTCCTTATCCACCGAAATCAAGAGAATATCTTTAGGCGGAATATCAGTTACAGAACCCGATTGAGGTATATCCACCTGTACCGGTTCTTGCGGTTTAAATTTTGCCGTCAAGATGAAGAACGTAAGCAACAAAAATGCTACATCACACATCGCAGTCATATCCATACGGATATCCTGCTTCTTCATTTGTATTTTAGGCATAGTAAAAATAAGTTGTTTAAAAAATTAAAAAAAGACAACGGACAACGGACAATAGACAACGGACAATGAAAAAAAATTAACCATTAACCATTAACCATTAAAACTACTTATTTCTTGTGCATATTTTTAAATGCTTCAGCAATTGTGAACGCTGATTCGTCAATACGGTAGCTCATACCGTCAATTTTAGCCGTAAAAAAGTTGTACAAAATGATCGCACAAGCAGAAGTACCGATACCGAGAGCCGTATTGATTAAGGCTTCAGAAATACCGTTTGCCAAAGCTGATGAATCACCTGCACCCGATGCACCCAAAGCTGCAAATGAACGAATCATACCAAGTACTGTACCCAAAAGTGCAATCAAAGTACCCACCGAAGCTAAAGTGGAAAGAATTGGCATATTGCGTTGCAACATCGGCATTTCAAGTGCAGCTGTTTCTTCGATTTCAGAATTGATAGCACCTACTTTTTGGTCCATATCTAATTCTGTGTTGCCTAACATTTCTTTATACTTCACTAAACCGCTGCGTACAACGTTTGCAACAGAACCTTTTTGTTTGTCACAATCGCTGATTGCCGCGTCAACGTTGTCGCGGTCTAAGTTACCTTTGATGCGTTTGATAAAATCTGCCGCAGATCCTTTTCCTTCTGCTGCACGCAGTGTGAAATAACGTTCAATCGAGAAAACGATGACACAAAATGCGCAAGTCATCAAGATAGGTACAATAAAACCGCCTTTGTACATCAAACCGAGTGGATCGGCATTAAGTACTGCGTTTTTGTTGTCACCGTTGACAAAATGTGAACCATTTCCTAACATGTAGTGATATAATATTTCGCAAAGCACGAGACCACCAACGATAATTATCGGTGCGAAAAGCGCGTTGTTTGAACTACTGCCACCTGTGTTTGCGTTAGGTGCTTTTACTGTTACTGCCGGAGCTTTGTTTGGCGTACTCATAAAATAAAGTTGAGTTTTTAATGAACAAAATTTTTGTGAAAAAATTAGTTTAATTTTAGCCGTATTGCTTAAACGATTTTTGCTGAATTAAATGCTTAAATAATATAGCCGGTGCAATAATACAATTTAAAAACGATTATGCAAGCACCTTAAAAAAAAATTTTGTTGCAAATTTTGTCAATAAGTCGTTAAATAAGCATTTCGCCTCCAACTAAGTCCATATTTTGTAGTGTTCAGCCTATCAAAGAACAAAAGAAAACCGGATGCTTCGATTTTAGTGCGCGCTTCAATTGTCACCAATCGAGACTGTAATAGTCAAAAACGCAGTATCCGGTTCTCATCAAAGCTTAAGTTTGATATTTATAGAGATGCAAGCAGAAATAAAAGGGGTGTGTGAGGCGTGAAATTTTTTTTAAATAACTTTTGAAACTGTTGCGCGTTTTGTTTGGTTTAATATTTTATTGACAAAGTTTAGAAAATAGTTTTTCTATAAATGACACTTAAAAATACAATAGAAATAAATCCGGACAATAAACAAATACAGGATGCTGTCTCAAAAATGAATGCATGGGGTAGATCCAGAACACCTTTTTTTTTTATTTTTGATTATGCTTTGAAGCAACCACAGGTTTTTACTTTCGACGAAGCGGCAGAGAAAAAAATTTTTTTTGAGATAAACGGTGTGAAAAATTTTTCGTTATCACCCGAAATTTTTTTTGAAAAAAAAAATCAAAACGAAAATCAAAACGGAAAAAATTTTCCAAAAAATAATAATTTATTTTTTGGAAAAAAATTTACGGATAAAATATTTTTCAAAAAAAATCCGGAAGCGTTTGAGATGTATGAAAAAAAAATTCAAAAAATATTTTGCGGTTTAAAACTCGGCAACAGTTTTCTTGCCAATTTAACCTGTGTCACACCGATTGAAACCAATTTATCTTTGAAAGAAATTTTTGTGCGCAGCCAAGCAAAATATAAATTACTTTATAAAAATAAGTTCTTGTGTTTTTCGCCTGAGACTTTCGTAAAAATTTTCGACGGGAAAATTGCGACTTATCCAATGAAAGGTACGATTGATGCCGAAATACCGGATGCCGAAAGCATTATTCTCAATGATGCCAAAGAAAAAGCTGAACACGTAACTATAGTTGATTTGTTGCGTAACGATTTGGGCAGTATTTGCGATGCAGTTTGGGTAGAAAAATTTCGATATGTTGATAAAATTTTTACGCGCAACGGTGCATTGTTGCAAGTGAGTTCCGAAATTTGCGGTACTTTGCCAAAAAATTATAAAGCGCAGCTCGGTACGCTTTTACTGCAACTTTTACCGGCAGGCTCTATTTGCGGTGCGCCAAAACTTGAAACGCTGCGCTTGATTGCATCGGCAGAAGATTATAAGCGCGGGTTCTATACGGGTATTTGTGGATCTTTCGACGGTGAAAATTTAGACAGTGGCGTTTTAATTCGTTTTATTGAACGTACAGCCACCGGTTTGGTCTTTAAATCCGGTGGCGGTATTACGGCACTAAGCGATGCAAAAACTGAATACGAAGAGATGATACAGAAAATTTATTTGCCGATTTATTAGCTATCAGCTAATTAATGATAAATGATAAATCTCGTTTAGGAAATATTCATCATTTATCATTCATCGTTCATCATTTCCACACCTAATGCTTTGTCTTGAAACTTTGTGTATAAAGTCCGGTAAGATTTGTAATTTGCGACATCACGATGCGCGATTTAACACCACGCGGGAAAAATTATTTGATGTTAAAAAAATAGAAAGTTTAAAAGATTTAATTACTGTTCCCCGTGATTTAGAAACTGACCGGATTTATCGCTGTCGCATACTTTACCAAGAAAAAATTGAGACACTTGAGTTCATACCTTATGTAGAAAAGAAAATTCAAAAAATAAAATTGTTAGAAATTCCTACCAATTTTGATTATACTTATAAATGGGCAGACCGCATTTTTTTTGCAAAACTTTTACGCGACTATGCCGACGCGGATGAAGTTTTAATGATAAAAAACGGATATATTACCGATTGTACGATTGCCAATGTGGCTTTTTTTGATGGCAGTAATTGGTTTACACCTTCAACACCTTTATTACGCGGTACGCGTCGCGCCCAACTTTTAGCGAAAAAAAAGATATTTGAAACCGAAATTAAAACAAATGACTTATCGAAATATAAAAAACTTATCTTAATAAATACTTTTCGTGATTTAGATGAAGCCAAAGTAATTGCTATGGCAACAGTTGAATAGAACTTAAATCCTTACATTTGTGCTCAAGAATTTTTTTAATGCCGGCATTTTCGGTAATCTTGATTTAGACTATGAACAATATCTTGAAAATTACGCGCTCAATTATTCGCCTTATTTGTTATTTTGTGCCGACTATCCTACTCAACGCGCAAAACGATTCGATAAAACCTTTTCGCATGACTCTATTAAATGTGTCCTACGCATTTTCATTGCCCGCAGCAGATTTGGCGCAACGCTACGGATTCAATATGAGTGCGGGCGGTAGTTTGGAAAACGTTTCACTTTCATCCGGATTTATTTATGGTGCGGAAGGATTTTATTTTTTCGGTACCAACGTTAAAGAAGATGTTCTCGCAGGTTTTCGCACTGCGGATAGTAATTTATTAACCGATATTGGTTCATACGCTTCTGTACAATTGCGTGAACGCGGATTTTATTTGGGCGGATACGGTGGAAAAATTTTTAAATTATCCGATAACGGTAATCGTTTCGCCGGTTTGCGATGCACTTTTGGTGTCGGTTTTTTGGAACACGCGATTCGACTTCAAGACGATAATAATGCGTTTGCACAAGTCCACGCACCTTACGATACCGGTTACGACAGATTGACAAACGGCATTGCATTTAATCAATGTGTGGCGTATCAAATCATCAGCAGGGATAAAAAAGTGAATTTTTTTGTAGGTTTAGAAGCGACGGAGGGCATAACGAAAAATCGGCGCGTCTATAATTTCGATACGCGCCAAACCGATACACGCACACGATTTGACATTTTATATGGTGTGCGTGTAGGTTGGTGTTTTGTTCTTTCAACGCACAAAAAAGCGGAAGAAATTGAGTATTAGTTGATAGTTTATAGCTGATGATTTGCTGAAAATGAAATTCTAAAAATTCTGATTCAGAAACCAAATTAACTCACAACTCACAATTAACAACTAAAAAAAACCTCTCGATAAATACATATCGAAAGGTTTTTCAGTGAGAGGAATTAGTTAAGAATCAACGTCCGCCCCAGTTGTTATTATCACGTCTTTGACGATCACCGCCACCGCCGTAGCCGCCGCCACCGCCATGACCGCCGCCATATCCACCACCACCGCCACCGCGATTGTTGTTACCGAATTTACGGTCACCGCCACCGCCGCCACTGCGAGGTGCGCGATTTTCGCGATCTTCAGCTTCTTTAACAACGATTGTTCTACCATCTAACTCTGTGTTATCAAGAGCAGCAATAGCATTTTTCGCTTCAGCAGCATTTGCCATTTCAACGAAACCGAAACCTTTTGAACGACCTGTTTCACGGTCTTTAATAATACTTGCGGTATCAACTGTACCGAATTTTTCAAAAACCTCACGAAGCCCGTCATCGTCGGTGCTAAAATTGAGTTTTGCAACAAAAATGTTCATCTAATAAAAAATTGAATAAAAAAAAATTGAACTAAAACTTGTGAAGGCATAAAAGCAGAAAGAAGAAGAAATACTTGAATAGGCTGATAAAAACAAAATTAAAAGCAAGATACAGTTACCTTTCAACAACAACTTTAATGAACACTTTGACAAAGGTAATCTCTTTATTTAACTTTTACAAGTAAAGTGTATTTTTATTAACTTTTTAACTTAATTATTTTGTTAATGGCGAATTTATCTTGGAAATGGTGTTTAACAGGTTTCGTGCAGTTGGTACGCGGTCAAGAAATTTCAGATACTGAACTAATTAAGTTTCAGATTTCACTTTCATATAAAATTTATGATGAAACTGATGAAACGAATTAAAATTGAGATTATTTAGAAAGAAAGAATCTCAAATTATATCGCTGTTTAATCATTGAATTAAAACTATCTCATCTAAATATTTTCATCACGTCGGTTTATCTTTGCACTTTAATTTAAGGAAAAATAAAAAATCTCAAAGCTCATTGCCCAAAGCTCATGGCTCAAAGCTAAAAATTATGTACAAAAAGAAAATTAAATCTGCGCTCATTTCCGTTTATTATAAAGATGGTTTAGCACCGATTGTCGAAGAATTGAATCGATTAAAAGTAAAAATTTATTCTACCGGCGGCACGCAGTCATTTATTGAAAATTTGGGTGTACCTGTAGAAGCTGTTGAAACGCTCACTACTTATCCGAGTATTTTGGATGGGCGCGTAAAAACTTTGCACCCGAAAATTTTCGGCGGCATTTTGGCGCGCCGCGAAGAAAATCATGCCGCGCAATTAGAACAATATGCGATTCCGGAAATTGATTTAGTCATCGTTGATTTATATCCGTTTGAAGAAACCGTTGCGACAACACAAAATGAAGAAGATATTATCGAAAAAATTGACATTGGCGGTATTTCTTTGATTCGTGCGGCTGCAAAAAACTTTAATGATGTCGTTGTCGTTCCGCAGCGCGACGAATATCCCGGTTTTTTAAATTTGTTGATAGAAAAAAACGGTTTCACTGAACTCGCCGACAGAAAAATTTTGGCTTTGAAAGCCTTTAACGTGTCAAGTCATTACGACAGTGCGATTTTTAATTGGTTCGCAAATCATACAGAAGGTGCACCGACGGAACAAATTTTCAAAAAATCGCTGCAACACGCCGACACTTTGCGTTACGGCGAAAATCCGCATCAAGCGGCACAGTTTTTCGGCAACATCAATGATATTTTCGATATTTTGAACGGAAAAACTTTGAGTTTTAATAATCTGGTGGATGTTGATGCTGCAATGCGTTTAATCACTGAATTTAAAGATGACGCACCGACTTTCGCTATTTTGAAACATACCAATGCTTGCGGTGTCGCCACTAAAAAAACTTTACTTGAAGCATGGAAAGCTGCCTTAGCTTCTGATCCGATTTCTGCTTTCGGCGGCATTTTGGTTTGTAACAGAAAAGTGGATATAGCAACGGCACAAGAAATTTCTAAACTTTTTTACGAAGTACTGCTCGCACCCGAATTTGATGCGGATGCACTTGTGGTTTTGTGTGCAAAAAAACAACGCATTGTCGTGCGCGTGAAAAACTTCACGCAACAAGTAAAATCTTTCAAAACTTTATTGAACGGCGTTGTACAGCAAGATTCTGATTTGCGCACCGAAACTGTAAAAGATTTAAAATTCGTGACGACTAAACGTCCGACTGAACACGAAATTAAAGATTTACTGTACGCCAATATTTGTGTCAAGCATCTAAAATCGAATGGAATCGCTATTGTGAAAAACAGACAACTCATTACAATGGGTTGCGGGCAAACTTCGCGTGTGGATGCGCTTCAACACGCGCTCGACAAAGCAAAACATTTCGGTTTTGATTTGCATGGCTCAGTAATGGCATCAGAAGCATTTTTTCCTTTTCCGGATTGCGTCGAAATTGCACACAAAGCCGGTATCACTGCCATTATTCAACCCGGCGGTTCCGTCAAAGATCAAGACTCGATTAACTATTGTAATGAAAATGATTTATCAATGGTGATGACGGGGATTAGACATTTTTTACATTGACGATTTTCGATTTTCGATTTTGGATTGCCGATTATCGCTGTTCAAGGATTCAAAAGGGTTAGAAATTA
>JAYTNA010000048.1:0-5597 GCA_043748865.1 Saprospiraceae bacterium | reverse complement strand
CATTGATTTAGTTAAAATAGAATAGGATTGTTTAGATGACAAAAATAAGCGTTTTATTTGAAATTAATAATTCTTGTTTGAACAGTTAAGTAAAATGATGAATGATAAATGATGAACGATGAATCTCGTAATAAATTGGTTTTGAATTTATCGCGAGATTCATCATTTATAATTCACCATTACTTTAACACTCCTCAAACAAAATTTACCTCCGCCGACAGCACCACTCCAAACTTTTTAAGCACGGACTTTTGTATTGCCTCCGACAATTTTTTTATCTCATTACCGGAACCGTTGCCATAATTAACAATCACGAGAGCTTGACGCTCGTGTACGCCGACATTTCCTAAACGTTTTCCTTTCCAACCGCATTGTTCAATCAACCAACCCGCCGCTAATTTTGTGCCGCAGGGTGTCGGATAGTTAACTATAGTCGGGAATTTTTCTTTTAAAATGTCTAATTCGGCTAAACTTATTTCCGGATTTTTAAAAAAACTGCCGGCATTGCCGATTTGTTTCGGGTCAGGTAATTTAAATTGCCGTATTTCGATGACGGCTTTTGAAATGTCTTGAATGGTGGGATTAATAATAGCCTTCTGGCTCAAAACGCGCTGAATATCGCCATAACCGATATTTATTTTATGCGCTTGGGGTTTTGTTAGTTCTAAATAAACATAGGTGATAAAGTATTTGCCTTTTAGTGCGTTTTTGAAAATCGAATCGCGATAGCCGAAATTGCAATTTGCGCGGACAATGGACACCGGACGATAGACGATGTACTTCTTTTCCGTATTTCTATCGTCCGGTGTCTTTTGTCCATCGTTTATCAAAACCGCTTCTAATTTCACAAAAACATCTTTCAACTCGACACCATACGCGCCTATATTTTGTATTGGTGCAGCACCCATAGTGCCCGGTATCAGCGATAAATTTTCAATGCCGCCCAAATCATGCGTTAAAGCATAGTTCACAACATCTTGCCAAATTTCACCGCCGCCGATTTTTATTATTTTTGTTACCGCCGTTTCTTCTACAACCTCAATTCCTTTGATATTATTTTTCAAAAAACAATACGCATAATGTTTGTGCGTGAATAAAATATTGGAACCGCCACCGATAATATAAATCGTTTTGTGCTTTTTTTTTGCTGTGGCTAAACCAAAAACTAAATCAGCCACACTATTAATTTCTATTAATGTGGCTGTTTGGGCGTCTATTCCGAAAGTGTTGTAAGGCTTAAGTGAAAACATCTGTAAAAGTATCATTAATAAATAAAAAACCGTAGAGAAATGAATCTCTACGGTTTTTTTTTGTCAAAGAATATATTTATCATTCCAGAACGCGCTCCATCGCTCCAATCAAAATATCTACGTGCGCTTTTGTAGCAGATAACGGGGGCAATAAGCGCACAGTATTGACTTCGGAAGAAGAACCGACAAAAATATGTTCGTCGAACAATAATTTTTTGCGCAATTCGGCAACCGTAAAATCAAATTCGATCCCTATCATTAAACCTTTGCCGCGTACTTCTTTGACACCTCGTAACGATTTTAGTTTTTCTTGCGCGTAATCACCTACTTCAACTGCGTTTTGAATGAGGTCTTCTGCTTTTATTACATCAAGCACTGCAATACACGCTGCACAACCTAAATGGTTGCCGCCAAAAGTTGTACCCAACATACCGTATCTCGGTTTAAATTTTGGATGAATGATAACGCCGCCGACAGGAAAACCGTTGCCCATACCTTTTGCAGTTGTGACAACATCCGGTTCGATGCCTTCGGCGTATTGAAAAGCGAAAAATTTTCCCGAACGCCCGTAACCGGATTGTACTTCATCGAGAATAAAAACTGTATCCGTTTCTCTGCAAAGTGATTGCACTTTTTGCAAAAAACTTTCAGATGCTTGATGAATGCCGCCGATACCTTGAATGCCTTCAATAATTACTGCCGTGACATCGCCTTTTTTGAGTGAGACTTCGACTGTTTCAAAATTATTGAGATCGTGAAATTCTTTTTCAAAGCCGGCATTAATCGGTGCTACAATTTTTGCATCGGGTGTCACGTTTACTGCGGCTGAAGTGCGTCCGTGAAACGCTTTTTTAAACGCCACTACTTTTGTTCGTCCGTTGTGAAACGAGGCAAGTTTCAAAGCATTTTCATTCGCTTCAGCACCGGAATTGACGAAAAAAAGTTGATACCCCTCTAAACCCGAAAGTTTTCCAAGTTTATCTGCCACTTCTTGTTGCAACGGGTTTTGAATGGCATTGGAATAAAACCCCAATTTATGTAATTGGTCTTGAATTTTTTTTACGTAATGCGGATGTCCATGACCGATGCTGATAACGGCGTGTCCACCATAAAAATCGAGATAACCGACACCGTTTTTGTCGTAAACATAACAACCGAGTCCGCTCACCGGCTCAATATCATATAATGGATAAACGTCGAAAAGAATCATAACTAATTAAGAATTAAAAATTAAGAATTAACTAAAAATTAGAATTGAAAGAAAATTAAAGATTACACAAAATGAATTTTTAATTTTTAATTCTTAATTTAGAAAGCAAGAGCTTTGAGTTTCAGTCCCATAGTGTGCGGCAGACCGAACATTAAGTTCATATTTTCTACCGCTTGTCCGGATGCGCCTTTTAATAAATTATCTATCATGCTGATGATATGCACCTGATCATCGTGTTTAGAAATATGCAGAAAAATTTTATTGCTGCCCACCACTTGTTTTAAATGCAGTGCGGTTGAAATAATATTTACAAATGGCGCATCTTTATAAAATTCCGAAAAAATATTTTTTAATTCGGTTTCCGATAGGGTAGTGGTCGTGTAAACACTCGCCATAATACCGCGTGTAAAATTACCGCGCACCGGCACAAACCGAATATTTTTTTGAAAATTCGGCATCAACGATTGCACACTTGCCGTTATTTCTTTTAAGTGTCGGTGCTTGAAAGCTTCATAAATAGATAAATTATTTGAACGCCAACTGAAATGCGTCGTATCTGTCGGTTTTTGTCCCGCACCGGTTGAACCTGTAATCGCCGTGACGTGTAAATCCTCATCTAATAAATTATTTTTAGCCAAAGGTAAAATCGCTAATTGAATGGCAGTAGCAAAACAACCGGGATTAGCGATAAATTGCGCGTTTTGAATTTTATCGCGATTCAATTCAGTTAAACCGTAAATCCAACCTTGTTCCGTCGCTTCAATGTTTGCGCCCCAACGAAAATCTTGGGATAAATCAATAAGTTTTAGTTTTTGCGGCAGCGTTGTTTCATCTACAAATTTTTTCGCATCACCATGACCGGTACAAAGAAACAAAACATCAATTTTGTCCAATTCAAGTGCGTCCGTAAAAACTAAAGCTGTATCACCTTCCAAATCGGAATGTACAACGCTGAGTTTTTGTCCTGCATTCGATTTTGAATTAACAAAAATAATTTTTGCTTTCGGATGGTGCATCAATAACCGCAACAACTCTCCTGCTGTATAACCGGCACCGCCTATTATGCCTATTTTTATCATGGGTAAATGTTTGACGATGGATAATAGACATTGGACAATGGAAAACCAAAAGAGATATTGTGTACATTGTCTATTGTCTATTGTCTATTATCCGTCGTCTAATTTTTATTTTTCTTCTGAACCGCCTGCCAAATTTTTGTCGAATTGCCAAGAATTTTTGTAAAACCTTTTACATCATCGCCACTCCATGCTTTGTTCACTTCGCCGTAAGTACCGAAATCAGAGCGCATTAAATCGAAAGGCGATTGGATGCCCTGCAATTCAAAACGATAAGGATGCAGTTGAACAAAGACATCGCCGGTAACATTATCTTGTGTTTTTTCTAAAAAAACTTCGATGTCGCGCATAACCGGTTCTAAAAATTGCGCTTCGTGCAGAAACATTCCGTACCAATTCGCTAATTGTTCTTTCCAATACGTTTGCCATTTTGAAAGCGTATGTTTTTCTAAAAGTTGATGCGCTTTGATAATGATGAGCGAAGCCGGTGCTTCAAAACCCACACGCCCTTTGATACCGATAATGGTATCGCCGACGTGCGTATCTCTGCCAATTGCATAAGCACTTGCCAATTCTTCTAATTTTAAAATGGCTTGTGTCGGATGTTTGAATTTTTTTCCATTGATGCCGACGATTTCTCCTTTTTTAAATTGCAGTGAGATAACTGAGGGCTTAGTTTTTTTTATTTGTG
Source organism: Saprospiraceae bacterium (assembly GCA_043748865.1). GTDB lineage: Bacteria > Bacteroidota > Bacteroidia > Chitinophagales > Saprospiraceae > JAAFJT01. The sequence continues at coordinate 1,370 of JAYTNA010000048.1, read as the reverse complement.
AGGGATACGCGCTATCGGGCAACGAAGTATTACTCGTCAAAGTTTCTTTGCCGCCGACGGATGTTCCCCAGATACCTTTATTGATGGAGTATTGTGCTTTTTCCCAACTCAATTCAACGCCGTGTTTTTTTAAATAATCTACTTCTTCTTGTCTCGAAAGTTTTAAATCGCGAATGGGTGTGATAATTTCAATATCATCACCCAAAGTTTGAAATACGATATCGAAACGCACTTGATCATTTCCGGCACCCGTTGAACCGTGCGCCACCGCTTTTGCACCGATATTTTCCGCGTGTTTCATAATGCTCAATGCTTGAAACATACGCTCGGCAGAAACGGATAACGGATATACGCCGCCGCGCAAAATGTTTCCATAAACTAAATATCGGATACAGTTTTTATAAAAATCGTCGAGGGCATCAATGGCAGTGAAAGATTTTGCACCTAAGAAGATTGCTTTTTCTTCTAATTTTTTCAATTCATCGGCAGAAAAACCGCCGGTATTGACGATTGCGGCGTGTACTTCGTAATTTTTTTCAATTGTTAGATACTTTATACAAAAAGAGGTATCTAATCCGCCGGAATACGCGAGGACTACTTTTTTCATTTTAAATTTTTTTATGGACAATATACACCGAACAATAGACGATGGCTTTTTTATCTTTTGTTTTTCCATAGTCTATTTGTACGGTGTCTATTGTTCAAATTCATGGTCCCTCATAAAAGAAACCGGCGGCGTTTTGTTGGGGCGATTTTTTATCCGGCGCGTTATTTACTATTTGTGCCGATAAATCAAATTTTATTTTAGCTTCTTCGTTTTTCGACGGAGCCAACATACCCGTGCATAAACACACTTTACGTTCTTTTGCTTGCAAAATATCGTAGTTCGGACAACTTGAACAACCTTTCCAAAAAGAATCGTCTTGCGTGAGTTCACTAAATGTGACGGGTATATAACCGAGTTCGCTGTTTATTTTCATTACAGGTCCGCTCGTAGTAATGCCAAAAACTTTTGCATCCGGAAATAAATTCCGAGCTAAATTGAAGGCTTCTTTTTTTACGGCACGCGCCAATCCACCTTTTCTGTAATCCGGATGGACAATTAAACCCGAATTACTCACATAGCGTTCATGCGACCAAGTTTCGACGTAACAAAAACCGACAAGTTTTTCGGCGCATAAAGCCACGACTGAACGTCCGTTGATTAATTTTTTACGGATATATTCAGGTTCGCGTTTCGCAATACCGGTGCCGCGCACTTTCGCACTTTCTTCTATTAAGCGACAAATTTCTTCCGCATATTGTGCATGAGAAACATTGGCTACTTCAATATTTATGTCTTCGTTAAATTTTGTTGCAGCTTCGGCTTC
>JAYTNA010000047.1:0-6711 GCA_043748865.1 Saprospiraceae bacterium | reverse complement strand
AAAAGAAATAAAATGTTTTTGAGGTGCAGCGCACCGTCCTCTCGCAAAAGAGAACGGTGCGCTGCACCTCAAAAACTTATCACTATTTTTCTACCAAGAGAAACGGTGCGCTGCACCTCAAAACACTTATCGCGTATTTGTCTCCTTAACAATTAATCATTAACAATTAACAACTTTTTTTAAGCTAAACGCCGCTTATTGATTTTAATTATTAAATTTTCAACCGTAATTTTTTTTATTTTATCGTTTTATCAATTATTTGAAACAAATATTTATTTATACGTTAGATAAACAAATAACGAGTCAAACATTTTTCCGCCGAAACATAATTTTGATTTCATACTAACGAAAACAAGTTATGACAAACGCTATTGATATTGCCTTAAATAAACGCACTCAATACTTCGACGACATCATAGTTGATGATAAAAACCTACGCACTTGGTGGTTCATTTTAGATCGTTGCGACCTGTACATAGAAGAAAAACAATTCGTTTTAGAGTATTCCATTAAATCTGTTCGGCAACAAGTTGAAAACAAACTTGACCAAGATTTTTTCCTTACGCGCTTCGACCGTTTCATTGCTAAAGAAATCAGACATAATATTCGCGCTATCTATACTTTGAAAGGTTGGAATACGATTGAGTTAATTAATGTTTGATTAACCCATAAACCAATGAACAACCAACAAATGTTTATTTTTTTTCCCATTTTCCACCATCAAATATTTTCCGTGCAGTAAATCTCGCGGATTAATTACAACATTAGCGTCTGTAATTTTTACTTTATTGATTGAAATCGCATTGTTTTGAATCGCACGACGGACTTCTCCGCGTGAAGCTAAAATTTTTGCTTTATCGCTCAAAAATTCACAGATATTTAAGCCGGCTTCTACATCAGCGAAAGGAATTTCTGCTCTCGGAATTTCTTCGGCAATCGTATCTAATTGCTCGATTGACATAGATTTCAAAGTCGTTGCATCTGCTTTTCCGAATAAAATATCACTGACTTTCATCACACTTTCAAAATCCGCTTGCGAGTGTACGCGCACCGTCAACTCTTCCGCCAACATACGTTTCAATTCTCTCGGATTTCCGGCATATTCTGCTTCCAGTTTTTCAATATCGTCAACAGATTTTAAAGAAAAAAAGCGCAAAAACTTCGGCAAATCGGCATCATCCATATTTATCCAAAACTGATAAAATTTATACGGAGAAGTCATTTTTGGATCGAGCCAAATATTTCCTTGTTCCGATTTTCCGAATTTGGTACCGTCCGATTTTGTCAATAGTGGTGTTGTAAGCGCGTATGCTTTTCCGCCTAAATTTCTGCGAATGAACTCTGTACCTGCCGTTATATTTCCCCATTGATCGCTGCCGCCCATTTGCACCAAACAACCATATTTTTCGTAAAGGCATTGAAAATCATAGCCTTGCAACAACTGATAACTAAATTCAGTGAAAGACAGACCGGTTTCCAAACGCCGTTGAACAGAATCTTTCGACATCATATAACTCACGGTAATCGTTTTGCCGACATCTCGTAAGAAATCTAAAACGTTCATTTCTTTATAAAAATCATGGTTGTTTACAAAGACCGCTTTATTATCACCCATTTCAAAATCTAAAAATTTGGCGGCTTGCAATTTTTGAAAAGCCAAGTTTGTATCGAGTTCGTCAAAACTTTTCAGTTCGCGTTCTTTATCTTTTCCGGACGGGTCGCCAATTCTGCCTGTGGCACCACCCATTAAAACAATTGGCGTGTGTCCGGCAAGTTGAAATAACTTTAAAATCTGAAACTGCGTAAAATTACCAATCGTCATACTCGATGCCGTCGGGTCGAAACCAACATATCCGACACATTTTTTTTCCTGTAAAAGTTCTTCTAAGCCGGGCATCATATCGTGCAACATACCGCGACGGCGTAATTCATTAATAAAATTCATATAATCAGGTTAGAGGTTATAGTTTTAGGTTTTAGAAACCGAAAGCAATTTTTAAAGTTGAACGTAATTTTCAGAGTTTTGAAAATAACAACTTGAATTAATTCTAAAAATTTTGCAAATCCTGAAAATTCCTGTCAACTTTGCACAGTTTTTGCAAATACAATATTTTCTTAATGGCAATTACCAATTTTCTGCAAATAAATCAAACAAAATACTTTGAAACAATTAACTTATCTGTTGACGTTTACGTTCATAATTCATGCCTCAATTTGTGCGACGGCACAAAAAAATGATATTCCTCCAAGCATGGTTCAAACGGCAACACGCCCCAATTCTTTTGAAGAATACTTAGTGCAGTTGACAATTAATAACAGTCCCGAACTTGAGGGCGCAAAATACGAAATAGAAGCACGAAATCAAGAGATTGGTATCGCAAAAAAAGAATGGATGCGCAATTTTCAAGGTGGCTTGAATTTTAATGAAGTCAGCGTGCCTTATTTTGTTAAATATTCTCTGGGTGTTGACCAAATCGGCGGTAGATTAATTGATACTTCTCGTTTTTCGCGTATCGCAACTTATCCGCTTTGGAATATTGGTTTGGGTATAAATTTGAACGATTTAGTTTCTCGAAAATATAAAGTCAAATTTGCCGAGCAAAAAAAGAAAATAAGCGAAGCCGAAATGACTTTCAAACGGCAAAAATTGCGTGCAGAAGTCTTGAAACGTTATCAAGAGTTCTTAGCTTCTTTTGAAGTTTTGAAAGTGCGTCTGCAAGCATTAGATGTAGCGGAAGCTAATCGCTCGCAATTGAGTAATTTATTTGCGTTGAATAAAGCGCGGTTTGAAGATTATAATTTGTCCACCAAAACTTTTTTCGACGCTCAAGAATCTAAAGTAAAAGCAGAAGCCGACACGCGCATAAAAAAAATCAGTCTCGAAGAAATGATTGGCGTGAGATGGGAAGCGATTGAATCCATTAAAGCAACTTACGAAGAGAAGAAATAGTTTTCGCTTATATTTCTCCCAATGCGCCCAAAAAAATTTCTAATTTTTTTCGTATCTCCGATTGAGAACAAGTAAAATTATTAGCAATCACCGAAAAAACTAAATTACGTCCGCCAAGCGTTGTTAAATATCCTGAATAAGATTTTACGCGTCGAATAGTACCGCTCTTGGCACTCAAGCGCGTAGAGAGTGACGGGTAATTTTTCAAAAAGTTTTTCAACGTACCCTTTTCACCCGGACGCGGCAATGTGCCGGCAAATTCTGACGATGAAATACGCAAAATTTGCGCTACTTGATACGCAGAAATACCGTTGCGCGGAGAAAGTCCGGAACCATCTTGCAAAAATAAGCCACGTGTATCTATACCATGTTCTTTTAGATATTTCAAAATTTCCGTAATACCTTTATCGTTATCGGCAATGCCGGTTTGTTTGAATGCGATGGCGCGTAAAATAGTTTCGGCACATAAATTATTGCTCTCGTGATTGGTATAGGCAATTATTTTTTTCAAATCTTCAGATGACCAAGTAAAAAAAGTAGTGCGCGTCGGGGGTACAAACCCTTGCAATTGGTGTTTACGTTGCGTTGTTGCTGAATCTGTTACGACTATGCCTGAATCTGTTAGCGATTTACGCAAATGCCAAGCTGTAAAAAGTGCCGGGTCAGGCACAGCACCGAAAACATCTATGTTACGGCTACCGATAGGAAGTGTACCGTTTACAAAACCGGTTTTAGTATAAGGCATCGAAAAAATATTCACGTTATCTCCTCCGCCATCTATAGAAGTCGTATTATTTTGCAAATCAAATTCAGGTACATAAGGGGAAATCGAGTTCATGTAAGGTCGTGTGCCAATTTCCAATTGTTGCTGAAACGTAAGTTTAAACTGATTTTCATTGAAAGTTAAACCGGAAGGTCCTGCACCAAAATAATTGCCGATATCTTCGAAAGGCCAAGTCGGTACTGCCGTTTCATCACTCCAGGCAGAAGCGTCGCCAACAATTTTTCCTTCTATTTTTTTGACGGCGAGTTTGTTTTTTATAATAGTTGTGAGAGAATCCAAAACTTTTTTCATGTTCATCGTCGTATCAAAAGTCGGACTTCCCAACGTCGGATCGCCGTAACCTTTTAGATAAAGATTACCATACAAAACAGAATCTTTTATCATGCCGTCGTATTGCAGTTCTGTTTTAAAACGATAATCGCTGCCAAGAATCGCCATGCCGACAGACGTTGTGACGATTTTTAAATTGGATGCCGGAATTACACTTTTCGTGTCGTTGTGCCGACAAAGTATCTCACCCGTTACAGCATCTTGAACGATAATACCCGCATAACCGAATTGCAAACTCGTATCGCCGGCAAGTTGTTGTGTGGCATTTCGTGCGATTTCTCTTTGAGTGTCGGTATAATTGGATTGCGCAGATGCAATGAAAAATGAAAAGTGAAAAATGAAAAATGAAAAATATTTAAGTTTTTTTTTCATACAGCAAATAATTAAAATTGAGAAAATTTCAATCTTACCGGCAAATAAAATTAAATTTTATCTAAAAAATAAATTAGAAGCAGAATTTTTTAAAATAATTAAGGCGACATTTTTATTTTTCACTCATAGCAGTTACTTTCAATAAATTTTCTATCGTCATTCTACCTTCATGCTTTATAAAAAGTTTTTTGTTTTTACCGTAAATACGAAACATCGGTACACCCGAATAGATAAATTTTTTGCGCATAATGTGCCTGTCATCTTTTAAAATATAGAAATTGGCAGCTATCGTATTTTGAATTTTTACAGAATCATAAGGTGAGAGAAATTGTTTAATGCCCGCGATATTGTGTCCGCTGACTAATAGTAAGTTTACATCTTTAAGTTTTTCGGGTTTTATAAAAATATCTCTCATCTCTGCTTCACAGTATTCACATTTTGTACTGAAATAAAAAAGAATGGTTGGCTTTGAAGTGTCCAACATGCGTGAAGTAAAAACGGTACTGTCGCTGACATTAACAAAACGCAAAAAAGGTAAGGTGTCAGACTCAACGATTGGATTAATAACGCTCTTAGTAGAATCTTGACCTTTCAAGGAAAAAAAAGACAACAAACACACTATTGTAAGAGTATGTTTTGAAATTTAATGCGAAGAGATTACGAATTTGGAAAAAGAGAGCATCTGCGTATTTTGTGGTGTCTAATCATAAAATACAATACGATGTCAAAGACAAAACTTAACATTAAAGTTCAGCAATTCACCGAATTGACAGATGCTCAATGGGCAATAATACAAAAAATAGTTGAAACCGGGCGTAAACTCCGGAAAGATTTACGCGTCATTGCCAACGGTATATTAAAGATCAGTCGAACGGGCAGTCAATGGCGTAACATAGACGATAAATACGGTCCTTGGCAAACGCTTTATTACTATTTCAGAAAATGGACAAAAAGCGGAGTTTTTGACGAACTTTTAACACTTTTGGTACATAAAGAGCGCATAAGACAAGGTAAAGAGGCGCAGGCAACGGCAGGCGCAACAGATAGTCAAAGTGTTAACAAGAGTAGTTTTATTAATCTTGATTGCGGTATTGACGGCAACAAGAAAATAAACGGTCGCAAACGCAATATCCTTGCGGATACTTTAGGACTGCCCACAGCAATTTATATTTGTGCCGCCAATATTGCTGACGGGCAAGCCGGCATAGAATTATTTTCGTTAATAAAACAAACAACAAAAAACTTGAAACTTATAAGAGCAGACAAAGCTTACGGCAGTACATACACCGAGTCCGCAAAATGGTGCGGTTATACAGTAGAAATATCTCAAAAGCCGCCGACGGAAAAAGGTTTTGTACCTGAAACCGGACGATGGCAAGTAGAAAGAACTTTTGCGTGGCAGAACTTTTATCGCCGTTTATCCAAAGATTATGAAAAAACGATAGAATCTTCTTTGGCTTTTGTACAATTAGCCTTTTGTTCTATCATTTTGGCAAAATTTCAAGAATAAATTTCAAAACATACTCTAAACACTCGGCTCATATTTGAAGTATTCATTGTATCAGTGATTTAATAGTTACTTAATTTAATACGTTGAATTAAAAAAATGTTTCGTGCTGCCGGTTTACTTCGATGTTTCAGAAATTTAATCCGATAAAATGGATTTTAATTAAATTACAATTATAAAAATCATAGTTTTTTAGATGCTAATAAAAAAAATCGCGTAAAGAAAAATTAATTTCTCTACGCGATTTTTATATTAACTGTCACTTGACGACTGTCAATTAAAGTAATACTCAATCTGTAAATGACCTTTGTATGATTCGTTTTTGAGACCCGTTTCTAAAACATAAAGATAAGTGCCCTCAATTAATTTTTTGCCTTGGTATTTACCGTCCCAATTGTTTTTGTAATTTTTAGCATGATAAATTTCACGACCATTGGCTCTGTAAATATACAATTCGTTGTTCGGATATTTATCTAAACCTGGAATGGCAAATAAATCTTTCACCCGTCATTATTATTCGGAGAAACGGCATTGTAAATTACTAATTTATCTATCACTTCGATATTTTCTACATCTTTTCCGATAAAATCCTGGCTCGGTTAGTAAGTGACAATTAATAACAGCGCACCGATTTTTGCATTTTGTTGTGCCAAAAGATTGCCTTGCAAATTGTGCGTTGCGTAATTATGATCGGCTTATAATGCTTGGCTCGAAAAATTTTCTTGACTTACGATTTGCGGATTGCGTACTACGGTCGAGTTTTAAGTA
>JAYTNA010000046.1:0-3729 GCA_043748865.1 Saprospiraceae bacterium | reverse complement strand
CTAACTAACTAATCAACCAATCAACCAATTAAGCAGGTGGTGAAATCGGTGTAATCATCGGTAAACCCACCCATTTTTTTTCTTCACTGTTAACCGAATGAAAACCTAAAACACCACCGGTTACATTAGCAATACTTTTTGCAAAACTAATAAAACTATCGTAAAGATGAAAAGCAGTCTTATTATCTAATTTAGCCAAAATCGGATTAAGTTTCGATAAGTTTTCAGATATTTTTGTCTGACGCACCTCCGTTTGTGCTGATGAAAATTTTGTAAATTCCGCAAATTTAACGGCAAAATTGGTATCCACTTCTTTATAAAAATCGTGTAAATCTTCCGATGAATTGTAGGTGCGAATGTGCGTAAGTTTTGTCGCCCATTCACTTTCTTGAACTTCAATTTCGCCATCAGCTCCGGCAATCAATACAGCAATTTGTGGAATCGCATCTTCTAAAATATTTAATTCTTGTCGTGTCAGTGATTCAAAATGAGTCATAATTTAGTGATCTGTTATTCGTTATCTGTTATTCGTTATTCTCTACAATTAACTGATAACCGATAACCGATAACCAATAACGAAATTAAAGCGCAAAGTTAATGCTTTACAATTAATTCTTGCATCGGATTTAGAAAACTTTATCTTCTTGATTCTAAATTTATTTCCGGAAGCGACGTAACTTTACACAAATAATAAAAAATGCGAGAAACGCTAATTGATAACCATGGCAGAATAATAAATTATGTGAGGCTTGCAGTGACAGATCGTTGCAATTTGCGTTGCACTTATTGTATGCCTGAAAAAGGGATTCAATTCTTGCACCGCAGCGATTTATTGAGTTATGAAGAAATGTTGCGCATGACGCGCATTTTTGCGGAGTTGGGAATCGAAAAAATTCGACTCACAGGCGGAGAACCTTTTGTGCGCCGAGATATTATGCCGTTTATTCGTCAACTTTCAAAAACTGAAGGCATCAATAAAATTGTTCTTACTACAAATGGTACGCTTACTGAACCGTTTATACCGGAATTAAAAAAATGTGGCGTATCCTCTGTCAATTTAAGTTTAGATAGTTTAGATGCCAAACGTTTTTTTGAAATAACACGTCGCGACGAGTTCGATAAAGTTTGGGCATCATTCCTGAAATTTTTGGAGTACGACATAAAAGTGAAAATAAATTCTGTGGTAATGTCCGGCAAAAATGACGCAGATATTATCAGTTTAGTTGAACTCACGAAAAAATATCCGGTGTCCGTGCGTTTTATAGAAGAAATGCCTTTCAATGGAGTTGGCAATCACGATGCTTCGGAGAGTTTTTGGTCGTGGCAAAAAATTTTGCAACGCATCAAAACACATTATCCGACGTTGACAAAAATTCAGGACGAACCTCACTCAACGTCTTATAATTATGCGATTGAAGGACATCAAGGCACTGTCGGCATCATTGCTGCATACAGTCGCACTTTTTGCGGCACTTGCAACCGTTTGCGTGTCACACCTCAAGGCAGTTTGCGCACTTGTTTATATGATAGTGGTACATTTAATTTGCGCGACTTAATGCGTCAAACAAAAGATGATGAGTTTGTCAAAATAGCACTGCGCGATGCCGTAGCACATCGCGCCAAAGATGGTTTTGAAGCAGAGAAAAATCGCACGTTTGAAGTGCATGAGAGCATGACAACGATTGGAGGATGATTTGGGTAATTCGTTATCCGTTATTAGTTGTGTTCGTTAAATAGATAATGGATGACGAATAACAGATAACGCATAACGATTAACGAATAAATGAGTAGAAACAAACTAAAAAAATTTGCCGAATTAACAGCATTGCCTAATGTATTTGAAAACGCCGATTCGTCGAAACCGCAATTGACTTACGGCGATAATGTGGAAGTAGAAATGAAAGGGCAGTGGTCTGCATTTTTTAAAAACGATAAGCCGATTGTTTTAGAATTAGCGTGCGGAAGAGGTGAGTATTCAGTAGCATTGGGCGCAATTTATCGGGGCAAAAATTTTATCGGTGTAGATATTAAAGGAGCACGATTGCATCAAGGTGCTACACGTGCTTTAGAACAAAATTTACAAAACGTGGCATTTTTGCGCACCCGTATCGAACAAATCGAATTATTTTTTGCCGAAAATGAAGTATCGGAAATTTGGATAACTTTTCCCGATCCGTTTTTGCGCGAAAGTAAAAGAAATCGCCGACTGACTTCTATTCCTTTTTTAGAACGATATTGCAAATTTTTAAAACCCGGCGGCGTTTTACATTTAAAAACAGATTCGACGGAACTTTATGATTTTACGCTCGAAACTTTATCGGTTCAAACATTGTTCAAACTTATTAGTTACGACAATGATATTTATTCAAAACCGATAACTGTTCCGGAATTAATCGTAAAAACTTACTACGAAAAAAAACACCTGCAAGACGGGCGATTAATTAAGTATACTAAATGTGTTTTAGTTGGTTAATTGGTTTATTGGTGATTGGTTTTTGAATCAAAATTTTCAGAAACTAATCACCAATAAACCAATTAACCAATAAACTAAATTTTCAATCATGAAAAAAATTATTTACTGTTCATTATTTTTTATTCTTTGTTCATTTCTAATGAACGCACAAATAACCGCACAAGGTTGCGACGGCAAACGCTATTTGCAAGATGTTTTCACAACTTCTACTGTAAGTACCATAACTTACGGCAGCTACTTGGCTTACGGCACGCCCACAGATTTATTGGCAGATATTTATCAACCGGCAAAAGATACGATTAAAAAAAGACCATTACTAATATTAGCTTTTGGTGGCGGATTTGTAGCCGGCACACGCAGCGATAATTACATGATTGCATTGGCACAGAGTTATACAAAAAAAGGATACGTCTGTGCATCAATAGATTATAGAATTTATGATTTTGCTCAAGGCGCACCGGATTCGAGTATTATTATACCGGTTATTATTCAAGCGCAGCAAGATATGCGTGCTGCCGTCCGTTATTTTAAAAAAGATGCAGCAACAGTGAATAAATATGGTATTGATACGATGAACATTATTGTGGGTGGAATTTCAGCAGGTGCTATTACGGCTATGAATGTTGGTTATTTAAGAGATACAACAACAAATATTCCAGTGTGGCTTCAAGCTATTATTAAGGCGCAGGGTGGGATAGAAGGCAATAACGGAAATGTGGGTTATACTTCATCGGTGAAAGGTGTTATAAGTATGTCGGGCGGATTGTATAAAAAAGAATGGATAAATAAAAATTCGCCGCCTTTCGCCGCTTATCATGGAACTGCCGATGTAGTTGTACCCTTTGCACGTAATCTGAACGTTTATAATTTTTTTACAGATGGTGATAAAGTTTGTGCCGATTATGCCGCAACCCTTGGTGTACCTTCTGTTTTATTAAATGTGCCGGGTGGCGGGCATACTGATATTTATGACACTAACGGAAAATTTGCAAGCTATTTTGCTCAATGGAACATAATAGCACCGACTTTTTTGAAGCAATTGGTTTGCGGAGAAAAAATTACAGGGACGACACCAACAGAAGAAATTACAGCCGCTTTTAAATTTAATCTTTATCCGAATCCTTCTCAAGATTTTATTAATTTGGAAATTCAAAATGCCGGAAACACAACTTCAAATTATTCGGCTGAAATTTTTGATGTGAGTGGTAGCATTTTGAAAAAATACAGTTTCAATAATGCTTCAATTCAAATCAATA
>JAYTNA010000045.1:0-1937 GCA_043748865.1 Saprospiraceae bacterium | reverse complement strand
GTGTCTAACCGACCAACCGACCAACCGACTAATTGACTAACCGACTAAACTATGATATACATTGTAAAAACTTTCGCCGGTCTTGAAGATACTTTGGTAGCTGAACTAACTGAACTTGGAGCGCAAGATGTTGTGAAACTTAAACGCGGTGCATCGTTTGAGGGTGATTTGGAAATGCTTTATCGCGCCAACTATTGTTTGAGTACTGCTTTGCGCATTTTATCGCCAATTATAGAATTTGAATCGCACTACGAAAATCAATTGTATGAATCTGTAAAAGCAATTGATTGGTCATTATATCTGAAAGTAGAGCAAACTTTTGCGATTGATGCGGTCGTGTATTCGAGTTTTTTCAAACATTCGCACTATGTCGGATTAAAAGCAAAAGATGCAATTGTAGATCAATTCAGAGAAAAAATGAATCGCCGACCGAGTGTGGATATTCGTAATCCGCAAGTGCAAATTCATATTCACGTCGCTGAAAATAAAGTCAGCGTAAGTTTAGATGCCTCCGGCGAATCGTTGCACAAACGCGGCTATCGCCAAAGTTCGACAGAAGCACCATTGAATGAAGTTTTAGCAGCCGGCATTGTTCGATTAAGTTCTTGGGATAAAACCAAACCTTTAGTAGATGGTATGTGCGGCTCCGGAACAATTTTGACTGAAGCGGGCATTAATTTACGCAAACTCCCGCCGCAATGGAAACGTGAACATTTCGCGTTTATGAATTGGCAAAACTTTGATGATAATTTGTGGAATAAAGTCAAAACTGAAAGTGGTGATTGGAAAGCGGACACAAATAAGAATAATGCGCCGTCTATTTTTCATCGCGTCTCCACTTTTTGTCCAATTTTGGGTTTCGATTGGAATGAAAAAGCGGTTAGAAGTTCTCAAAGTAATATAGAAGCGTTGGGTTTAGCGAATGATATTCGGATTCATAAAAAAAACTTTTTTGAAAATACTGCGCCTTATCCGGAAGGCGTTTTAATTATGAATCCGCCGTACGATGAGCGCATGAAATTGGGCGACGACATTCTTTTTCATAAACAAATAGGTGACGTACTGAAAAAAAATTGGAAAGGTTGGCAATGCTGGATTTTTACAGGCAATTTAGAAGCAGCAAAATTTATCGGCTTACGTCCGACACGCAAAATACATTTATTCAATGGAGCCATCGAAAGTCGTTTACTCAAGTTTGAAGTGTACTAATTCTTTTGGACAACAGACAACAGACAACAGACAATGGGCAACCAAAAAACGAATTCGGTGTCTATTGTCCGTTGTCCGTTGTCCGTTGTCCATTGTAATTATCCTTTTAATTTCTTATACTTTCTGCCCTGCGCAAGGTGTGACAATGGATAATTGTGTGAAAAAAAATATTGGCACTAAAAAATATACGCCCGACGAGGCACAAAAAAAATCTTTTCCAATTTCTGTAGTCCATAATTCATCGTCCATTCTTATAAAACCTTTCGACAAAAAAAATTTACCTTTTTTTTGTCGCATCGAGTATGATGCTTTTATCAAAAAAAATATTCCCGTTAAAATTCGTTTGGGTGATGTGCAGTATGTAGATGAATTAGAAGGGAAAAAGCATTAATTATGAAAATAAAAGCTGTTTTTATTTTTATAAATTATTGATAATTAATTTGTAGAAGATTCTTCATTCTTCATTGTTCATTACTTATATTCCACACCAAACTTCCCCTCCAAAACAGCATTCGGCGATAACAACACCAAACCATCTTTATTATTAAACGCATCAATATTGCAAGTCATCGGTTCGATGGCGATACTTTTTCCGGTCGGCGGTGTGAAAACTTGCAAAAAATTAAATTTAGCGGCACCGGTTTCTTGCCAAAATTTTAATGTATTTTCTTTATTGGCAATAATTGTTTCGGCTCTGTCGGTCGTTGTATCCGTCAAAAAGAAACCGT
>JAYTNA010000044.1:0-10841 GCA_043748865.1 Saprospiraceae bacterium | reverse complement strand
TGATTATTATAAAATAGCCTTGACGATGCTCACTAAACCGACCAAAGAGCATATCGAATTAGCTATTTCACAAAATCAAGGCGGGATTTCTGTTTTCGGAAAATCTTTAACGGATTCTATAAAAGCGTCGCATTTGTCGGATACCGAAAAAGCAGTTTTGCAACAAAATATTACAAAAATTACAACAGCTATGACGACTTACGTGACGGCATTAAAAGCCATTGTTGCGGACAAAAATTATGTTTTCCGTAGTTTCAGAATCGGGAAAGATTTATTTCGAGAAAAATTTAAGTATGATATAGTTACCGATTTTACACCCGAACAAGTGTATGAAAAGGCATTGGCTGATAAAAAAGTATTGCAGCGCAAAATGTTTGACTTATCAACCGATGTATGGTCTAAATATTATAAAAATCAAACGCCGCCAATAGACAGTTTGCGATTAATTCAAATGGTATTGGACAAAATTGATTTGCAACATGCGCAACCCAAAGATTTTTTTGACTCGCTGACGACGCAAGTACACAGGTTGAAAAAATTTATTATTGAGAAAAATTTATTTGATTTTGATACTATGAATCCGCCCATCAAAGTAAGGCTGATGCCTGAATATGAACGAGGAGTTGCATCGGCAAATGCAGAATTTATTCCGCCGTATCAAAAACAAGGAACAACTTATTACAACATTGATGATTTTACGCAGTATCCACCCCAAAAAGCAGAATTGGCTTTAAGGTCAGACAATAATTACGGCTCACAATTTCTATCCATTCATGAAGCCGTTCCGGGACATTGTATGCAGGGCATTTACAATAATAAAAAATCGCCTGATGTATTGCGTGCTGTTTTTCAAAACGGTGCTATGATTGAAGGTTGGGCTGTTTATACCGAAGGCATGATGGTTGAAAATGGTTGGGGTGATTACTCACCTGAAATGTATTTGTCGCTCTATAAATGGAACCTTAGAGAATTGGCAAATGTGCTGCTTGACTATGATGTGCAATGTCAAAACGCCTCCAAAGAAACTATTTCTCAACTTTTAATTCACGATTGTTTTCAAAACCCGTCGCAAGTAGATGAAAAATACCATCGCGCCACTGTTTCGCAAGTACAACTTTGCTCTTATTATACCGGTGCGACAGCCATACAAGCGTTGCGAGAAGAATATAAAAAGAAATTAGGGACAACATATCATCTCAAAGATTTTCACGAAAAGTTTTTGAGCTTCGGCAGTTCTCCGGTAAAATATATTCGGGAAAGAATGTTGCAATAAAAATTTAAAATAAATCACTTCACAGTTTTTTATCTATGCGCAACCGGTCCGGTTTATCTGCGACCGACCACGCCGTATGAAACGCTAATTTAGCAACGGTAATCAATCGTTCGAAATTAATTTTGTCGTAAGTATCTGTCGGTTGATGATAGTCGGCATGTGTACCGTTGAAATAAAAAACGACCGGAATACCATGAACAGCAAAATTATAATGATCGCTGCGATAATAATATCTGTTCGGATCATTTTCGTCGTTGTAGGTGTAGTCGAGTTTTAAATGCGTGTACTTGTCGTTCACATCATGCACAATTGTATCCAAATCTTTGCTAATTTTATCGGAGCCGATGACGTAAATATAATTCGGATTGGTTTTGTAAATTTCGTCAATGCGCCCTATCATATCAATATTAATATCGGCAACGGTTTGTGCGAGCGGTAAAATCGGATACGTCGTATAGTATTTCGATCCGAGCAAACCTTTTTCTTCACCGGACATGAGCAGCAATAAAATACTGCGTTTCGGATTTTTTCCGGCGCGTTTCGCATCCATGAGTGCTTGTGCCAAACACAAAACGCCGGTGGTTCCGCTGCCGTTATCGTCCGCACCGTGATAAATTTTATCACCTTGTTTACCGAGGTGATCATAATGCGCGGAAATAATCACGTATTCATTTTTTAAAACAGAATCGCTCCCTTCTACTAAACCTAAAACGTTTTGACTTTTGAGTTGGCGCAAATATTTGTGCAAGATTAACTTAACAGGTACAGAAAGTTTAAGCCTATTTAATTTGCCGTGTTCGGCGATATGTTTTTCGAGTGTCTTTTTATCATTTTTTTCTCTAAAAATTTTAAAAGCTGTTTCTTGAGAAATATATAAATTGGTGACTAAAGAATCAGAATTTTCAACACCGCCTGTAATATTGCGCGAAAATTTTGAACGGTTGTTGCGAAAATTTTTTGCGTAATTAGTATCAATAAAAATAATGGCTTTCACGCCTTTTTTATACGCTGTTTCAATTTTTTTTCTGTCGTTTGTCGTCCAATCCGAAACTGTTTTTGTTTTTGTGATAACGGAAGTACTATCTGCGTTAAAAGGTTCGCCGGTATAAACGATAATGATTTTGTGTTTAAATTTTCTGCCTTTATAATCGCTGTAAGCGCGATCGTCAATGCCGTAACCTAAAAAAAGGATATCTTTATCGCTTAAAGTATCGTCGCGCAACGGATTTCTTCCGGGTATCGCATAAAAGTTTGTGCTTTGTTGCAGCACTTGTCCATTCACCGTCATTTGCGCATTATCCCACCCTTCGTTGCTGAAAACAATGGGTTGAAAATAAGAATTGTTCGACGTAATTTGTTTCAAACCGAGTTGTTCATATTGTCGTGCAATATAACGCGCCGCTTTATTATTGCCTTCTTTTCCTGTTTCTCTGCCTTCGAGAGAATCGGAAGTAAGCACCAATAAATGTCTTTTTGCATTTTCAACGGTGATGTTCGTGTCAAAAATGCCGGAAGTTTCGGCTTGTTGTGCGAATGTTTTAAATGTCGCGCCGATAATTAATAAAGCAAAAAATATTTTTCTGACCATGATTATCAAGATTTAGAATGGATTGCTAAGATTATAAAGTGTAGTTTGCGATCGTACGTTTATAGAGCAGTGACTGAACTGTAAGATTTGAGCCACAAGTTAAGTTGCGTTCGTGCGATTATAGAGAAATAATCTACTTTTTGTTTCAAATTTAAGAAACATTTTTTTTAAAACGAATAACCGATAACCAATAACCGATAACCTTAACTACAACCCGTATTTTATTTTTGAAACGCGCACTTCAACACGCCGATTTTGTTCTTTATCTTTCGCCGTGATATTCGCATTGACGGGTTTTGTTGCGCCGTAACCCATCGTCTCAATCCGCTTCGGATTTATTTTATTGCGAATCAGAAATTTTTTGACTTCTAATGCGCGGTCTTCAGAAAGTTTTTGCAGCTCGTCGAGTTTACCTTGATTGTCGGTATGACCTTCTATTGAGACACAAATTTCAGGAAATTGTTTTAACACATCAGCTAATCTGTCTAACTCTGCGTAAGAATCTTTTAAGATAAAAGGTTTTGATTGTACAAAATAAATCGGATTCAAAACTAAATTAACACCCACTGCAATGGAATCTAATTCTAAAACAATTTCCGGCGGCGTGCTGTACGATTGGTTATTTTCATACTTCAATTTAATTTCTCTGTTGATGTAACCGGGATGTTGCGTCGTCATCTTTACCAGTTTGCCGCGTACAATTTTTACCGAAAATTGTCCCTCACGCGTGTCCACATAATTTTCGTAATAATCTGAAGTACTATCACCGTACATCACACGCGTTTCAATCGGTTTTCCGGTTTGTGCATTCACAACTTTTCCGGAAACGGTTACATCGCCGGATATTTCGGGCGCAATTTTCGCACGATAAATATCACTCGTACCCGAACGACGCGAAGAAAAATAAAGAAAACCTGTAACAGGATTAAAATACGGCTGACTCTCATCACCGGGTGTATTTATGGGTGAAACAAAAACGCGCGGTGTCGTCCAATTGAACCACGTATCATCTATGCGACTGACAAAATATAAATCTAAGCCGCCCATACCCTTGGGTCTGTTCGATGCAAAATATAAATCTTTTCCGTCGGTAGAAAGATGCGGCGTGACTTCGCGATACGCCGTGTTGATATTCGCGCCCATATTTTTCGGAGCTGACCAATGATTGTCACCTATTTTGAAAGAAATATACAAATCATTGTCGCCGTAACTGTCACTGCGTGGCAACGACATAATCAAAATACGACTATCGTTACTCATCGTTAAACTGATAGCACTGCTTACGACATCATAACCGTCAATCTGCATCGGTTCCGGATCACTCCATGAATTATCGGCGTTGTGATGTACGATACTGAAGCCTTTATTCATCCCGCCGTCACGGGAAAATTGATTGATGACGACAAAAGCATTCGCATCAGGTGTGAGCGAACAAATACTGTTGGGTAAAGCTGTATTTAACGGTTTTCCCGGATGAACGATTCTGTCGAATGGCTTATCTACAGTTTCCGCGACCCAAATATCTTGATTGAAATCGGAATGTACCGGATCATTGACGGCGTGACCGGCAATTTGAGAATAGATTAACCGCATATTGTAAACAATATCTCGATAACGCATACGCTCGGAAATATCTTCACCGTCTTGCCAAAGTGTTTGATTAAATTCTTCACTGCCTACGCGCGTGAAATAAAGCGTTTTACCATCTAAACTAATCACCGGAGAAATTTCGTCGTAGCGATCGGAATTAATATTAGCGTCTAATTTTTCAATACGATAATCTTCAGTTTGCGCGTCGAGGAATCGGGCAAAACAAAATAAAAATGCAAGCAGGAGTGCGTTTTTTTTTCTTATCATGTCATTCTTTATTTTCGGGAACAAAGTTATTACAAAAATTTAGATGTATTGTTAAAATAGAAAAAAAAACTTTATTCCGGTGAAAATTGAAAATTGAAAATTGAAAGTTATCTTTGTATTGAATCGCGCTATTCAATTGAAAATTGGTATGTGTATCGCGTGATTGAAGAACTGCGATATTCTCGCGAAGTGAGGCTGATCTACTGTAATAGCATAGCTACTAAAAATTTTAATTGATAAAATGAGCGAAATAACCACACCAACCAACCGTTTAGTCGCCTTAGATGTTTTTAGAGGTTTGACGATTGCACTCATGTTCACCGTCAACGATCCTGGGTCATGGGCTTTTATCTACGACCCACTCGAACATGCTAAATGGCAGGGTTGGACACCGACCGATTTTGTTTTTCCTTTTTTCCTCTTCACCGTCGGCGTGGCGGCATGGTTTGCTTTAAAAAAATATCAAAACAAACCGACCGGTGAACTTTACACTAAAATTATTCGACGCGGCATTACGATTTTTTTAATCGGTTTAGGTTTGAATATGTTTCTTAATTCATTGTCATCCTATCATAATTTGCGGATAATGGGTGTGTTGCAACGTATCGGTATTGCCTACATGATTGGCAGTTTGATTTGCGTTTCGTTCAGCAGAAAAAATGTCGGTATTACCGGTTTGGTGTTATTGTTCGGTTATTGGGCGTTACAATATGTGTTCGGCGATGCTATTCATCCATATGGTTTCTGGAATGACGCGACCCATAAGTATATGGGGCTTGAAAATAATGTGGTAACACAATTTGACAGATGGGTTTTAGGTGCTTCGCATTTATATAAAGGTTACGACGGTATTCCTTTTGATCCGGAAGGTTTACTCTCAACAATTCCTTCTATCGTTACAGTGATATTCGGCTATTTTACCGGTTTTTTAATTGACAGTCGTCCGGACAGAGCGGAATTAGTGAAGGTTATGTTTCTTTTAGGTTTAGTTTTGTTGGGCATCGGACAAGCGTGGCATTTTATTTTTCCGATTGCCAAACCGATTTGGACGAGCAGTTATGTTGTGTTTATGGCAGGTTGGTGTCTCGTCATTAATGCTGCATTGATTTATATTATTGACGTAAAAGGTTATCGGAATTGGACAAAACCATTATCGGTTTTAGGCATGAATTCGATGTTGGCTTTTATTTTGGCAGGTGTTTATGTCAAAGTTATTTCAAAATTAAGATTTGATAGCAGTTATGAAACCGTAACAACGGCTTATAATAATCAAACAGCACCGAAACGCATCGGCGGTTATCAAAAACTATATGAAGATGTTTTTTGTCCGATTACGACAGACAGACAAACGATGTTAGATGTAAAAAATAAAGTATTCACCGATAAAACAAATCCGGAAGCATGGTCGCAATACGAAGCGCATCAAAAATTCAGTTCATTGTTGTTTGCGTTGTTCACGGTGTTATTATTTTGGTCAATTTTGTGGGTGTTTTATAAAAATAATATTTTTCTAAAAATTTGATGTCGGTTATTTGATAACGAGTAACAAACAACAAGCAACGAACCAACCAGTAACAAATGAAGAACGCAACCATTTTAATTCTCTTCTTGACTTTCCAATGTGCTTTCGCACAAACTTATGAATCAAATTGGAAGTCATTAGCGCAGTATCAAGTACCCGATTGGTTCCGAGATGCTAAATTCGGTATTTTTATTCATTGGGGTGTATATTCTGTGCCCGCCTTTGAAAATGAATGGTATCCGAGAAATATGTATCAGAAAGGTAGTAAAGAATACCTACATCATATAGAAACTTATGGCAAACACGATTCGTTCGGCTACAAAGATCTTATTCCTATGTTCAAAGCCGAAAAATTTAATGCCGATGAATGGGTAACACTTTTTAATAAAGCCGGTGCAAAATATATTGTGCCTGTTGCCGAACATCACGATGGGTTTGCGATGTATAAAACCGGTTTGTCAAAATGGAACGCCGCCGTTATGGGACCGAAACGCGATGTGATCGGTGAAATTTCAGAAGCCACAAGCAAACAAGGTTTAGTTTTCGGCTTATCATCGCATAGAATTGAACATTGGTGGTTTTTAAACGGCGGTCGTCAGTTTAATTCAGATGTGACAGACGATAAAAATAAACTTTTTTACGGACCGGCGCGAGAAGAAACTGAAACCATGTCACCCGAATTTATGAATGATTGGTTGATGCGCAATATTGAATTGACGGATAAGTATAAACCACAACTTTTTTGGTTTGATTGGTGGATTGAACAACCGGCTTTAGATCCGTATCGAAAATCTTTTGCATCTTACTATTATAATAAAGGTATAGAATGGAATAAAGGTGTTGCCATTAATTATAAAAATAGCACTGCTTTTCCGGAAGGCGTTGCAGTTCTGGATTTAGAGCGCGGTAAACTTTCAGAAATCAGGAAAATGGCGTGGCAAACAGATGATGCGATTGGCAATAGATCGTGGGGATATGCGAAAGGAAATACTTTTAAATCTGCACAATACGTCATTTCAAATTTGATTGATATTGTCAGTAAAAATGGAAATTTGTTATTGAATATTGGTCCGAAACCCGACGGCACAATAATGGATGAAGAAACGCAAGTTTTATTAAATACAGGTAAATGGTTGGCAATTAACGGAGAAGCCATTTATGGTACACGCCCTTGGAAAATTTATGGTGAAGGTCCGACCGAATCCGCGAGTGGTTCTTTTGCCGACCAGAAAAATGCTTTTATTGCAAAAGATATTCGTTTCACAACAAAAGGTGACGCACTTTATGCTATCACTTTACAATCACCGGCGGGCAATGAAAGTGTTTCAATAAAAGCACTTTCAACTAAAGCAAACAACGGCATCGTCTCTAATGTAGAATTGATTGGAAGTAAAGAGAAAGTTCGTTGGTCTCAAACAGAAAATGAACTTTTGATTCAGCCAATCACTATTTATCCTTCAAGCAACGGAGCGGTATTTCGTTTAAGTTTCAAAAAATAGCAGGTAAAATTAATCATCTATTATTCTCCACCAATTTCAAAACCCAAGCCAATTGCGCCTCCTGCGTGAGAAAAGAATTATCCAACTCAATAGCCGAGTCTGCTTTTCTCAACGGACTATCGTTCCGGTGTGAATCTATGTAATCGCGCTCTTCCAAATTTTTTTTGATGGCTTGTTTATTTACTTTTTCTCCTTTGTCAACGAGTTCGTCGTAACGGCGTTGTGCCCGAATATCTACATCGGCAGTTAAAAAAATTTTGAGTTCGGCATCCGGAAAAACAACTGTCCCAATGTCGCGTCCGTCCATAACGACACCTTTTTTTTCACCGGTTTTTTTTTGCAGTGCCACCATTTGTCGGCGCACTTCCGGAATCGCCGCGACTTGACTCACATTTTCATTAACACGCATCGTGCGAATGGCATTACTCACATCAACACTATTCAAGAAAATTTTGTTATCTCCTTTAATACGCGTGAAATGAATTTCTATTTCCGTCAATGCTTTTTTTACTTGTGCTAAATTTTGTAAAGAAATATGGTTATTTAAGAAAAAAATTGTCACTGCGCGATACATAGCACCCGAATCAACGTAGGCGAAATGCAAAACTTTCGCTAAAGCTTTGGCAAGTGTACTTTTGCCGCAAGCGGAAAAACCGTCAATAGCAATATTTATTTTTTTATGCGGTATCATTTCGTTATTGGTTATTCGTAATTCTTAAACCACATAGGCACATAGTTGAAATAGCTCACATAGTTTTCTTAATTCTTAATTCTTAATTCTATTACCTTTGCATAAATTTTCACAATGATAATCACAACACGCATTTCGACGTGTGTGTTTGAGCAAAATAATTTTTCAGTTCTATGGCGATAATGATAACAGATGATTGTATCAACTGCGGTGCGTGCGAACCTGAATGTCCGAATACTGCCATTTATGAAGGCGGTATTCAATGGGCAATCGGTGACGGCAATACTTATAAAGGACATTATAATTTGATGGACGGGAAAGTTGTTGATGCGCAAGATAAAAATATGCCGGTCTCTAACGATTATTATTTTATCGTACCTGACAAATGTACCGAGTGTATCGGCTTTCATGAGGAACCGCAATGCGCTGCCGTTTGTCCTGTTGATTGTTGTGTGCCGGATCCGGATCACGTTGATACAAAAGAGTTTATGTTGGAACGCAAGGCGCGATTGCATTTATAAAAGTCAGTGCTTCGGTTGGTCGGTTAGTCAAAAACACCGATCGACTAACCGACCAACACACTAACCGACTAAAAATATGAACCACTTAATTCACGAAACGTCGCCGTATCTTTTACAACACGCACACAATCCAGTACATTGGTATGCATGGAAACCGGAAGCGTTTGAAGCAGCGAAAGCGAAAGACAAACCGATTATTGTCAGCATCGGTTATGCGACTTGTCATTGGTGTCATGTGATGGAGCGTGAAAGTTTTGAGAATGAAGAAGTAGCGGCATTTATGAATGCGCATTTTGTATGTATCAAAGTAGATAGAGAAGAACGTCCGGACGTGGATATGATTTATATGGAAGCGTGTCAAATTATCAACCAATCGGGCGGTTGGCCACTCAATTGTTTTCTCACGCCGGAAGGCAAACCATTTTTTGCCGGCACCTATTTTCCGCCTGTGCCAATGCACAATCGTCCGTCGTGGTTGCAGGCGATGAAAAATTTATCCGATGCGTTCGCACACAAACGCGAAGTTGTTGAAGAACAAGCGGATAAAATTGTGGCGATGATTGCGAAAGGTGATAAAGCACTTATTCAAACTAAAATAGACCCAACCGGAAACGCTAAACAGGAAAATATTTTTTCTCCAAAAGAAATAGATATAATTTTCGGCGAAATCGGCGACCGGTGTGACACGGAATCCGGCGGCTTCGGTGCGGCTCCGAAATTTCCACAAACACATACACTGCAATTTCTACTTGATTATTATTTTTATACCAAAAACCCGAACGCACTTCATCATGTCTTAATGACTTCGAATCGTATGATTCACGGCGGTATTTACGATCAAGTAGGTGGCGGGTTATCGCGGTATGCGACAGATAATGACTGGTTGATTCCGCATTTTGAAAAAATGTTGTACGATAATGCGCTTTGGGTTCAAACTTTATCGGCGGCTTATAAAATAAAACCGACAGAACTTTTAAAAAATACTATAAAAAATACACTGCATTTTGTATCAACAGAGTTATCGCCGGTGGATAAACCCGATGCAGATAATTTGCGACGCTTTGGGTTTTATGCCGGTATTGATGCTGACTCGGAAGGACACGAAGGCGCGTTTTATGTTTGGACGAAAAAAGAAATCAAGAAAATATTAGGTAAACAAACGGATTTGTTTTGCTCCCTCTACAATATAACGGATACCGGCAATTGGGGAAACACAAACATTTTATGGCGTACAGAATTTATGGGTGATATTGCACAAGATTTCGGATTAAGCGTTGAAGAAATAGAAACAATAAGAAAAGAAAGTT
Organism: Saprospiraceae bacterium; assembly: GCA_043748865.1. GTDB lineage: Bacteria > Bacteroidota > Bacteroidia > Chitinophagales > Saprospiraceae > JAAFJT01. The sequence goes on along the minus strand of JAYTNA010000044.1, from coordinate 583 downwards.
TATCTAAACTTTTTTTTAAACGCACCAATCGTGAACGTCCGATAACAGACACAAAAATGTTGCTTTCTTGGAATGCTTTAATGATTTCGGCTTATGCAAAAGCGGCGGAAGCATTGAGCATGGAAAAGTACACAGAAACAGCTGAAAATGTTTTGCGTTTTGTATTGAAAGATTTTAAAAAAGAAAAAGGTATAGGTTATTATCGCGTCGTTACGAATAATGTGAAACAATATGACGCTTTTCTAGAAGATTATGCGTGTTTAGTAGAAGCCTTGCTCGATGTGTATGCGGTTACTTTCAAAACCGAATATATTGACACCGCGCACCAACTTTCCGAATATGTTTTAGAAAATTTTTTGGATAAAACAGATAATTTGTTTTTCTTTACCGAACAAAATCAAAAAGATTTGATTTTACGTAAAAAAGATATTTTTGATAATGCTACGCCGTCAAGCAACAGTACGATGGCGCATAATTTTTTGCGCTTGTCCGTTTTACTTGGCAACGAAAATTATAAATTACAAGCGTTGCGTATGGTAGAAAGCGTTGCCGATGCGATAAAAAAATATCCGACTGCTTTAGC
>JAYTNA010000043.1:0-5018 GCA_043748865.1 Saprospiraceae bacterium | reverse complement strand
GTATCGAAGGATTCAGAAATTTGAATCAAGAAATAGAAACCATCATCAATAAATCGGAAGCGGTAAAAAAAACCAAAAAAGAAGCAAACGAAAGAGAACTCAGTAAAGACGAAAAAAAAGAACTGTCGGACGAAGAAAAAGAATACAAAAATTTACGCAAACAAATTCAAGAAAAACTTATCAAATTTGCAACGCGCATACCGGTGTTTTTATACCTCACCGATTTCAGAGAAAAAAGTTTAAAAGATGTTATTACACAACTTGAACCCGGACTGTTCAAAAAAGTAACGGCTTTGTCGGTAAAAGATTTTGAATTGCTCGTCAGTCTCGGTGTATTCAACAGTGCTTTAATGAATGATGCGGTTTATAAATTCAAACGCTACGAAGATGCGAGTTTAGAATACATCGGCATTAATAAACACGAAGGCGAATCAGTCGGTTTATATGATACGGTTTTAAGTACTACGGATTACAAACAAAGTTTTGTGAATGAGGATAAAAAATTAGTGACACTCTAATTATGCAATAAAAGAAATATCAACAGTCTATTCTTGCCGCATCATCTTTTCGTTTTTCCGAATCGCGGCACCCGTTTATCGCTTAAAGCAAAAAGGCGACATATTTCTAAAAAGAAATACATCGCCATAAAAATATCAATTAAGCTTCTAGTTTTATTTGCTGTTAGGTGTCGGTGCGGTCTTTATCCATGTTACAAATAATTTCCGCTACTCCGTTTTAGTAACTTTCAACGTTTGCGATACACCGTCAGATGTAATCACGCGCAAAATATAATTACCTGTCGGCATTGTGCTTAAATCTATTTCGGTGTGAAATTGATCTTTTTCAAAAATACGAGAAAATAACAATTGACCAAAATTATTGAAAATTTCGATATTGCCTTCAAGCATATTAGCGGCACTCATCCTTTCAATTTGCAAATTGTTTTTTGCCGGATTCGGATAAGCCCTTACATTGCTTTTGTCGGATGCTAAAGCATTTACAGGTAAAACGACGTTTACAGTTTTAAGAATTTGACGCACACAACCTTGACTTGATACAGTTAATCGAACTGTTTGCAATCCGGTGTTGTAAAATTGAGTGGTAATAGAATTTCCGCCACCACTTGAGTTCGACGAAAAAAATATTTGCCAACTCGCTTGAAAGTTACCCATATTGGTCGCAATTGAATAAGTAGCTTTCGAACCTAGATAAACAAGGCTCGGACCTTCAATACGCGCGTCAATAATAGGCGTGATAACCACGCGATTGGATTCTATAAAAGTAAAACAGCATTTACTACGCACGCATCTCATAATGACAGTAGTACTATTAATTATCGGAAAAACGGTTAGATTTTTAGTATTACCGCTACCGGGTATTAACTGAAAATCGGACAACGTGCCATCACTTTGTATAACTGCATACATCCACATATACTCTAACACGTCCCCCGCAACACTTGATGCCGGCGTAAGTTCAACAATAGGTACTAAATCTGATTGTTTACAAATTTGCTGACTACCTGTAATTGAACCCACATTAATAGGATTTGTACAGCATGAAACGGGCTGAATAATAGTTATAGTCGCAATGCCTGAACAACAATTATTATCGGTCACCGTTACCGTGTAAGTGCCGGCAATTAAATGTTCAATCGTTTGTTCGTGATAATTATTACTCCATAAATAAGTAAAAGGTCCTGTACTGTTAGTAACGTTAACCATTACTGCACCTGAAGCACTACCCGGTTCTAAAATCGGTTGTGTTACCACAATATTAAGAGCTAATTTGCAAGTGTCGCTTCCGGTAACCAATTTACTGCAAGTACTGACGCAACCGAGTGCGTTGGTAACAGTTACCGTATAAATTCCGACGGCATTTGTTACAATACAATTCGTCATTTCGCCGGTACTCCAACTGTATTTGCTTGCACCCGCCGCCGCACAGACTGTTGCTGTTTTACCTTTGCAAATTGAGCCGGTGCTCGTGATGGAACAATCCGGCACCGAGATATTTATCGTCACTTGATTTGACGCTTTACATCCTGTGGCGGTTATTGTTTCCGTTAAAACATAAGTCATAGTAATAGTAGGTCGTGCAACCGGATTTGATATATTCGGGTCACTCAATCCGATTATCGGAAACCACGAATATGTATGACCGGCAATAGGAGCACTGCCAAGTTGGACGCTACCGCCGATACAAATTGTGGTATCTCTTCCTACAATTGGAGTAGGCGCAGGTAAAACATTTATTTGTATGTGGTTCGAATTAATCGAACCGCAACCATTCGTAGTCGTTACAAAATAATCGCCCGGTCTCGTTACTGTAATTGTCGGAGTTGTTTCACCGGTATTAAAAACGCCACCATTGTTACCGGAGATTATAATACTTGAACCTTGACAAATTGTATTCGAATTACTGTTACTTGAAATGATAGAGGCTATCGGCGGATTATCAACGGTAACAACTATCACATTTGACTTCACGCTGCCGCAAGAATTGGTTAGAGTTACAAAGTAATTGCCGGGCGCGGTTACTGTAATTGTCGGCGTTGTTTCACCGGTACTCCACACGCCGCCGGTGTTTCCGGAAAGAACTACACTGCCACTTAAACAAAATCTTGTCGGTCCGTTTGCTGAAATCGTTGCCGGAATAGGTAAAGGATTGACGGTAACTATAATATGGTTTGAATTTACAGTGCCGCAAGCGGTAGTGTTGGTTACGAAATAATCACCACTTGCAGTTACTGTTAGAGTAGGTGTTGCTGCGCCGGTATTAAAAACGCCACCAACATTGCCGGAAAGTATAACGTTGCCACCTTGACAAAAGGTAGTTGGTCCGCTCGCTGTAATAATAGATGCTATTGGCAAAACGCCACTGCTACTTACTAATTTACTGCAATTACTCATGCAGCCGTTTGAATTAGTAACTGTTACTGAATAAGTTCCCGGAGACGTAACCGTAATGCACTGCGTATTTTGTGGCGGAGTCGTACTCCATAAATAACTTGATAAACCTGCCGGTGCGCAAAGTTGCGTTGGTTGACCTTGACAAATAGCAGTATTGCCTGTAATAGTACAATCGGGCAACGGATTGACGGTGACAATAATATGGTTGGATGTTACACTGCCACAATTATTTGTAGAGGTGATAAAATAATCGCCGCTTGTTGTCACAACTATTGAAGGCGTTGTTGCGCCGGTACTAAAAGTGCCGCCCGGAACATTTCCGGATAACGTGACACTGCCGCCCGCACAAAAATTTATCGCACCGTTCGCCGTAATTACAGGCAATATGGGAGCTGCATTGACATCAATATGTTTTGTGCAAATACTTTGACAACCATTATTTGTAACTGTTACCGAATAATCGCCCGTTACGGCAACGTCTATACACTGCGTCGTTTGCTGTGTACTCCACATATATGTTGCCGGCGGATTTGCAGCCACACACAACCGGCTCGTTGCCGGTTGACAAATTGGCGTGACACCGGTGATGGTACAATCCGGCAACGGATTGACGGTGACAATAATGTGGTTGGATGTTACACTGCCACAATTATTTGTATTGGTAATGAAATAATCGCCGCTTGCGGTGACAATTATAGTTGGCGTTTTTGCGCCTGTACTAAATACACCGCCGTTATTATTTCCTGATAACGTCACGCTGCCGCCGGTACAAAAAGTTATCGCACCATTCGCCGTAATTACAGGTAATACGGGAGCAGCATTCACATCAATATGTTTTGTGCAAATACTTTGACAACCGTTGTTTGTAACTGTTACCGAATAATCGCCTGTTACGGCAACGTCTATGCACTGCGTCGTTTGCAGTGTACTCCACATGTATGTTGCCGGCGGACCTGCAGCCACACATAACCGGCTCGTTGCCGGTTGACAAATTGGCGTCACACCGGTAATAGTACAATCCGGTAACGGATTGACGGTGACCATGATGTGATTTGATGTAACTGTACCGCAACTACTTGTGTTAGTAATGAAATAATCGCCGCTTGTTGTCACCACTATTGAAGGCGTTGTTGCACCGGTACTAAAAGTGCCCCCGTTATTATTTCCGGATAAAGTGACACTGCCGCCGGCACAAAAAGTTGTCGGTCCACTCGCCGTAATGACTGACGCAACGGCTAGAGGAGTGATTGTAGTAATAATATGGTTGGAAGTGACCGTTCCGCAGGCATTTGAATTAGTTATAAAAAAATCGCCGGCTGTACTTACTTGTATGGTCGGTGTTGTTGCGCCGGTACTAAAAGTGCCGCCGTTATTATTTCCGGAAAGTGTAATACTGCCACCGGCACAAATCGTTGTCGGTCCGCTTGCTGTAATTACAGGCACAGGCGGCGGAATGCCTAATGTTATAGAATTACTACTCAAATTGATGGCACCGGCTGTTGTGAAAGCTTTTCCGGTAAGCGAGGCACCTTGTAAGAAATTAAGAGCTCCCGCACCAATAATTGAACCAATAAAACTCGATCCTTCTCCGAATGTAGCCGCTCCATTGACTTGAAAAAATACATTCGTGCATGTAGCACCATTAATTAAAGTAATTTTAGAGGCTTTTCCCGTCGCCAATGCGCCATTTATTTGGATAACAAATTGCGCATTCGGATTACCCTGCGCATCTAAAATTAATTCGCCGTTTAATGTAGAAGCTGCACCGGTACAATAAACACCGGGCGTAAGTGTTTGACCGCCCAGCTCCACACCCAACACTTTTCCGCAAATTCTGGCGGCTAAACCGGCGTAAGTAGCGGCAACAGCACTTGCCGCCTGTTGAGAAGACGGATCAGCTGTATGCTGTTGTCCGATGACTACACCGGGAGGAAAACCGGTAATGATACCTACGAAAGTACCAATATCTCCGGTGACAACTGTTGCACCCGTATTACTAATACCTCCTGCTGCCGTAAATAAAGCGTAACCGGCTTGGCTGAAGCTTAAACTTGGTATTAAAAAAAGCAATACGAAGGTGAGGACTTTTGTTAAATTGTTTTTCAT
>JAYTNA010000042.1:0-3117 GCA_043748865.1 Saprospiraceae bacterium | reverse complement strand
ACTGCAGTGAATTTGGGTTATTTAACACCGGAAGAATTTGATAAGTGGGTGAAACCGGAAAATATGGTAGGCGAGATAAAAATATAATTGGACTTACTGACTATGAACTCACTGATTATGGAAAAAAGTCTATCGTCAGTAAGTCTCTAATCAGTAAGTCAATCAAAGGTCTTGTACACTGTTCTTTTCAGAAATAATTTCGCGGAGTTCTTTCAAAAAAACATATTGTTGCGGCAACACACGCTTGATAGCATCTTTAACGACAAAATAACTGCCGTGCTTTTCCAATTCGTCAAATACTTTGTCGGCAACCAATTTAATATCTTGTTTAATCAAACCCTTTAACGATGGTATATCATGCCAATCGCCTTCAATGGCATACGCTGTATGTTCTTCGCCTTCTTTTTCAACTTTATCTAACTCTATCGCTTCCGATTTCATGGAATGAATCGGTGCTTCCGGCAAATGCCAATCATCACCTTCAATATCGTGATTGACTAAAAACACTTCTAAACCGCGTTGTTTGATGCGATAGATAATTAAGTGCGCTTTTTTTCTTAAACCTGCCATGAGAAAAGATTACAAAATAAAAATTAAAAAATTAAAAATCGTTGGATATTTAATTTTTAATCCAAAAACAAGAGACGCTTGATTGTTCAATTGGACACATACGTATAACACAAAAGTAATCACAATGTTTGATAAAAGAAGAAGAAAATTAAATTCGGGTCCACTTTTAATTTATTATAATACTTTTTGGATTGGCTTTCAAAGATATTTGAATACCTGACAATTACGACTTTAATTACATTATCACGCAGTACACATACACTGCTGCCGACGGTTGCAAAAGATGTCTGTGGTTAATGGATAAAATTGATTGTAAGTGGTAAAAATTAGTCTCAAAATCCTGCTTTCAGATATGCCCATCCGGACATTTCTTTATCAACAACTTCTAAAATGCCGACGGGTACAAAAACAGCTTCGATTACAATTTCTTTTTTATCTATTTTTCTTTCACGCAAAGTATTTTCGCAGGCAGCAAACACAACACCTTTCGCTTTCAACTCGGTAATTTGATTCGCAAGAAGTGTTTTGGAAGTTTGCAAAAAAGTAATCCCATTGCTGTGACAAACTACTTCGATTTTTGATTTTGGTGCAGCAATAAGTACATTGCCAATTTGTCTGACTAATGCTTTTTGCACAAGTGTATCGCCACTTGTCAATTGAAAAACAATTTTGTATTTTTTATTTTTGATACTTTCCGCCGTCGTCGTTTGGGCTGAAATTTTATTTGCGGCTATTAAGGTAAATAGAGCTAAAAAAAAGATTTTTTTCATTTTATGATTTGTTTAAAAAAATTAAGGAAAATTAAACGTAACAACAAAACAAAGGGTATTACATGCAAAATTAAATCGAACAATCCATTGGTTTCATTCCAACTGCAATGCCTATCGTTTGTTGGGACAAACTCGAATGTGCAATGATAATGACAAAATCACATAAAAGACACCGCGATTCGCTATTGATATTATTTCTTTGCGACCTTTTCTGTTTGTTTCTTTTTTTGAAAATCAACAATAGGTTGAAATGGACCGAACTTATGTTGGCTTTCCGGGAAAGAATCTACATAAGGACCGAAAGGATGATCGAATGGTTTTCCCGCAATTTTAGGCCAGTCTGTTTTTAAAAAAGGATGTTTCGGGCGCGGTTGTGTATTTACAAAAGACGCAACGTCCCAAGCCTCTGCGTCTGTCAATTGCGGGCTTTTATAAGTTGCACCAAAAGGCATATTTGCTTTTACATAACCCGCTAAATTAGATAATCTGTACAAACCGGCAGCTTCATTAAAACTATGTTCACCCCAAAGTGGCGGATAACGCCGACCGTTACCTTCCGGCATCGGTAATCCTTGTCCGTTTGTACCGTGACATGATTGACATTTTGAAACAAAAACGATGTGACCGCTATCCGGATTTGCCGGTCTACTCAAGTATGGCAATTTCAAAAGGCCGGAGCCTTTCGGCGTTTTGCCTTTCGGAACATTAGTACCCAACCATTTAATATAGGCAATAATTGAAGTCATTTCGCGACTTGTAGAATCCAATTCTTTTCCATTCAAACTGCGTTGAAAGCAATCATTCACACGTTTAACAATTGTTTCTAAAGATCCCGATCGTGCTCTGAATTTCGGATATGTTGCAGCTACTGCCGAATAATTATTGCCGAAAGGTGTTGAAGCACCGGCGAGGTGGCAATTTTGGCAATTCATACCATTTGAAATAGGTTTTACAATACCTTCCGGTCCAAGATAATCGGCTGTATGCGAAATCAAATCAAAACCATATTGTAGCGTGCTGTAGTTGGGTTCGTCTAAAATTTTTTTTATTTCCGGTGCTTCCCAAACTTTTGTTGAATCAAATTTAGCAACGCGTTCAATTTTTTCTCTCTCTTTTAATTTCTGTTTGTTTGAACTTTGATTAAAGTAATAAAAAACACTACCAACACCCGTTATTATTATCAGCAAATAAATATACCATTTTGCCTTACTCAAAAAAGCGCGTTGCTTTACATTCCTACTAAATATTGCAGGTTGCCGGCTTAGGTCAATATTAAATTTATCAAGTTGGTTCAGAACTTTTATTAAAACAATCGACAATCCAAGAGCCGTAATGATTGCTAAAGGCGTTAATATTTCGTTCATAATCAAAGATTTAATTTGAAATTATTTTTTAGTACGGTAATTTTGCTCTAAAATATCCATAAACCCATGTTTCTGCAACAGCACAAAAAAGTGTTACTACAACTACACCGAAACCACTGACAATTTGCGCAAATATTACTGACAACAGACGGATTTGAATTAGACATAAAAATAAGTTGTAGTGAAATAATGTTTAAGCAATAATTTTAGATGGGCATATGAAATCTGATTTGGGCATACCGGCTTTATTTATTGCATCAAAACCTCCTGCTATTTCACTAAAATTATCGTAACCGCGTGCTTTTAAAATAGACGCTGCAATCATGGAGCGATAACCGCCGGCACAATGCAAATAAAAATGCTTATTTTTATCAATTAAACCTATCCACTCATTAATCTGAGCCAATGAACGG
>JAYTNA010000041.1:0-3590 GCA_043748865.1 Saprospiraceae bacterium | reverse complement strand
CAAAATCGTCAAAAAATTGTGCGGTTGATTTTTTCGATGCATCACTTACTAATTTATACGTCAACACCGCCGTATCCAAAGCATTCATACCACCGATAGTCCAAGTTAAAACGCCGTTAGCAATCGTCACCGTTTTTGACGGCGAACCGGCAAGAACAGTTGTACCCGCCGGCAAAGAATCAGTCACAATAACGCCTGTGATAGCTACTCCTTTATGATTCATTACACGTACTGTATAAGAAATATTTTCGCCGGGTTTGATATTTGCAGTGGCATTTTTTTCTATTTTCAAAGTTTTGATACAATACGGATTTGTTTTAAAACCCTGAGTATTATCAGTATAACTTGCAGGGCTACCTTGATCAGCGTTGTACCCTAAGCCGCGTCGTGCAAAAGTTTCCCAAATTAAACATTGATTATCGCCGTTGAAATCAGCGCGGTCAGCTGAAAGAATAGCATCCCGTGCGTCGAGAAAACCGGGATTACACGGTTGCATTTTCATCGCATCGAACACCAAGCGCACCATTTTACCGTTACCACTGTTGATATTTTTTACATTGGCATCCCAACCGTAAATATCCACAAACCGCCAATATAAATCCCAAAGCACTGATGTCCATACTTCGCCGACATCATGTACTTCCGTATCTGAAATAATATCATCGTAAGTGTGTTTATCAATACTCATATCATTCGTGTAAGGGTAAATGCGAATACCGTTTCCGTTATTCGGTTCGCGAGTTACATAAGTGCCGACACCGCGCAGTGTATTACCTTTGTCACCCGGTTTTGCAGTAACCACTAAACCTAAAAAGTCACTCCAACCTTCGCCGTTCGCTTGTTCACCGGATTGCAAACAGCCGGCATTTAATCGTCCGCCGGTTAGACGACTCGATATGCCGTGCGTATATTCATGCCCAATGATGCCGTTGTCAAAATCGCCATCCAAACGACTTGGACCAACACCATCGGAATAAATAGATGCTGTTACACCACTGTTAATCGCGGCGCGTAATTTATCGCCGTCAGATTTTTTTATAGCAACAGCAGGTATTTTCACTGCCGAACCTAAAGCACCGGATGCCATACTGATAATACTTTCGTCGTAGTTAACTATGATTGCAGCAATTGCCCCTTTTTGTTGTGCATTATATACTTTCGAACTGAACTCGCAAGTGCCTCTATCTATCAACACAATTTTTCCGGTGTAATCAATTTTCGGGATATTGCAGCCTAAAGTAGGCGTTCCGGTACTATCATTCATAACAACTATTTTTCCGGTAGTACGTGTAGTGCCTATAGCATTACCGAAAGCAGCGGTGCCGCAATTGATATCGCTTATCAGACTTGTCGGTGCAGTTATGTGCAATAAATTTGCGTTTTGTGCCGACCACAAATACATATTCATCACACCACTTTCACCATCCGGCGGTGTCGTAAAGTTAGCGTTATTTAATAATACCGGTGAAGCTTTCCCACCATCTTGTGCGTGTGCTTTTATCCAATCGTTTGCACCGGCAACACCTGTATAGTTTTTTACTTGAAAATTGCCGGCAGCTTCTGTAAAACCATAATAATAACTGATGTCGTGCATCATATTATTCATGTAAAATAAATTTACTGTTGCCGCATTTCTATTTGTATCAGGTTCTAAAGTTGTATCGAATGGAAAATCAAAAGTTAAATTACTACCACCAACTGGTTCATCCAGACTCGAAACACTCGTATTTTTCCAATCTAAATATGCGTGTACGTTATTCCCGCGCGTGATATTGTATATCGGTCCGACAACCGGATCAATTGTCTGCCAACCGTATGGCGAAGCTTTGACATCCGCCGGATTTGTTAATAATTGACGCGAACCATGCGCGGGACTTTCAATCGGCAGTGGAAAAACGCGGTAAGAAGCATTGTCGGCAACTGTTGTTAGTTGGTTGGTTGGTTGGTTAGTTAGTTGGTTTGATGGTTGGTTTTCGATATTATTTTCCTCACAGGCTAACTGACTAACCGACAAACCGACTAACTGACTAACTGCACAATGCGTTGTCCAACTATTTTTTTCTAAAATAGCTCCCGTAAGCGCATCAACGCGCAAACTCCAATGATCACTTTCATCAGGTTTGTTAATATTTAAATCCCAAGCCAAGCGCGCTGTGTTATCGCCCATTTTTTGAAAACGCAATTTGATATGCACATCAGACAAAACGAAATCGCCTTTGTCGCAAGTATAAGTATTTTCTTCTTCACTTTTCGTGATATGCAATTGGTTCGGGCAAAGAACTTTCAGATCTTCACAGGCTTTGCGCACTGCTTGTTCAGGTGTCAAAACCGGTTGCGTTGTATTTACGGCAGACGATAAATGCGGCATAGAACGATTACCGGCAGATACAATTTCACCGTTGGGCAATACGCTTACGTTCACAATCGCATTATATAATTCAATACCGGCATGTTGTTGAATCAAATAAACGTAAGTCACACCATTAAACGCGTCGGCATAACTGTCCTGAACTTTAAAATCTCTAACATCAGCATCTGATAAATGCCAATTTTGTTGTTGCTGCCCGATATAAGTCAAAGCAATAGAAATCGCTTTCGAATTCGGCTCAAGCGTTTTTTGTGCAGTAGAAAAGTTGAAAACAAAAAGTGTAATGGTCGCAAAAAGCAAAAATGTTTTTTTCATTGATATACAGTTAAAACAATCGGAAGTGCGAAGATGAAAAAAAAATTTGTGAAAAATTTTTTTTTCGTGTTAAAGAAAATATAAACGCCGGGAAAAATTTGAAAAATGTTCTAAAATAAAAAATTATTATTAATTTTTTACAAAGGTAACATTGAAATTAATTATTTTTGTTATTTTTGCTCGATGTTTTAAAACAAAAAATTTTATGTACGTTATCTGTTATTTTACATTTTTACTAATAACGGACAACCAATAACGAGTAACCGACAACAAGTAACCAATAATGAATAACGAATGATAAAAATTCATTTCGGTTTAAATTTCGACGAAGGTATTTATCCGACGCAAGAACAAAGTATCGGTACTGTAATTTGTGGCGAAAAAGGTTTACTCGCTTTTTTTGAACAGCAACTCGGTTGTGGCGGTTACGACGAGCGCGTTGAACATATTCGCGTTGAACAATACCGTTATGCTTTAGATAAACATTTGGCAAAAAACGCTGCTTGTTTTTTTGCCACTTCTTTCAAAGCAGACTCACTCGCTTGTGCCGAAGATTTACTACAACGTCGAGATGATTTATTGCTTGCCGGTTGGGATTTTGATGTAGAAAATAATTTAAAAAACATTCCGGACCGACTAAAAGTTTTCAGAGATATTGAACGCTAAATTGGATGTCGAAAAAAAATCTAAAGATGCTTTTTTAGATTTAGGTTTTGCCGATCGGTTCAATCAAATCATTCAACTTATTCCGCAACATAAACTGCCAATTGAAAAAATAATTATCAACGAGCCGATTGAACTTTTGCCGGCGCATATAAAAAGACTTTTGGAAGTTAGTCGGTTAGTCGGTTGTTCGATTAGTCAGTTGGTCACGGAACCAAAAACCAACCGACTAACCGACCAACCG
>JAYTNA010000040.1:0-7708 GCA_043748865.1 Saprospiraceae bacterium | reverse complement strand
CAAAAAAATATGCCGGTATTTTCCTCGTTTTTTTTACCTTTTTCTCTTGCCATACCGACAACGAGACTTCGCAAAAAAAAATATTTCGCTACAATCAACTCAATGCCATCAGCACTTTAGATCCGGCATTTGCACGCAACCAAGCGATTATGTGGGGGATTCAACATTTGTATGATGGTTTGTTGGGTTTGAATGATTCGTTGCAAGTCGTTCCCGAACTTGCAAAAACTTGGGAAATTTCAGGCGACGGTTTGCAATATATTTTTCACTTGCGTACCGATGTTTTTTTTCACGACGATACGTGTTTCGCCGGAAAAATTGGACGACACATGACAGCTGCCGATGTGGTTTACAGTTTTAATCGCATCATTGACACCACCGTGAATTCTTCAGGCTCATGGATTTTTAAAGGACGTGTGCGCAACACGCAAGCGTTTGAAGCGGCGAATGATTCTACTTTTGTTGTGCATCTACAAAAACCTTTTCGTCCGATGCTCGGTATCTTGACAATGCAGTATTGCGGTATTGTGCCGAAAGAAGCGATAGACTTTTATAAAAAAGATTTTAGAAATCATCCCGTCGGTACCGGTCCGTTTAAGTTTAAACGTTGGATAGAAAATCAAGGTTTGTTTCTGACAAAAAACGAAAAGTATTGGGGTGTTGACAGCAACGGAAAAAAATTACCGCTTTTAGATGGGGTGCGCGTTTATTTTATGCCCGACAGAAAAACGGCGTATTTAGAAATGATGCGCAAAAAAATTGATTATATGGTCGGTCTTGAAAGTTCTATCATCAACGAACTTTTAACGTCCGAGGGCGAGTTGCAACCCAAACAATTGGATAAATTGCAACTTATAAAAACGCCGTACCTGAATACCGAATATCTCGGCATGAATATGTCGTTTGAAGATGAAAAAACGAATCCGTTGCTGAATAAAAAAGTGCGACAAGCGCTTAACTATGGTTTTGATAGAGAATTGATGCTGAAAATTTTGCGCAACTCAATCGGCAAACCGGCGACGAGCGGATTTGCACCACGCGGTTTGCCGTCGTTCGATGAAAAAGTGATTGGATATAACTACAATCCGACAAAAGCGCGACAACTTTTATCGGAAGCCGGTTTTCCGGACGGCAAAGGTTTGCCGATAATAAAACTTCAAACCAATAAAGATTATTTGGATTTATGTACTTTCATCACGCGGCAGTGGGAAGATTTGGGCGTGAAAGTTATCGTTGATGTTTTGGAAACTGCAACATTGCGCGAAATGATGACACGCGGCACAACCGGTTTTTTTCGCGCTTCTTGGATAGCGGATTATCCTGACGCGGAATCTTATTACACGATGTTTTATTCAAAAAATCCGGCACCACCGAATTATACCCGTTTTAAAAACGCCGAGTTTGATAATCTATACGAGGCATCACTGAGCGAAAACACGGACAGTTTGCGCTACAACATCTATCATAAATTAGACAGAATGTTGATTGAAGAAGCACCCGTCATTTTTCTTTTTTACGATGAAAGCAGTCGCTTTGCTTCACTCGATGTACTCAACATGAGTCGCAATCCGATGAATTTATTGCCGTTAAAAAATGTTTTTAAGAACTAAAATTTGAGAAGCAATAACTGTTGTTGAGCTATCAGTTAAAATGTTAGTAAGAGAAAAAATTATTGGATAGGATTTATGATTTTAAGTTGAGCTATTGAATCGAAATCAGATATATTTCGTGTGTAAAACTCGCAATTATAAATAATAGACGTTGCAGCATGAATAGCATCGCCTAAGGATAAACGTTTTTGTTGGCGCAACTCGGTAGCTTTTAGAATAATCTCGCGGTCAATCGGAATGATTTTAATAGTATTAAAAAGTACTTCAAAATATTTTTTTTCAATTAAATTGAGTTTATGATAACCCAAAACTTCCAGAATTGAAATTTCGGAAACTGCAACATCTTCATCAACTAACAAAACACGTAAATAATTAAAAGCAGGTTGAGGCGCGTAGATTAAAATATTAGAATCAAGTAATTTCATAGCGCATTATATTTCTGTTCGTAAACCTACAAAACGGTCTTTGCGCGATTCTTCCCAATCTGCGACCCATTCTTCAAACTTTTCTTTTTCGGGCAATCCTTTTAAAATAAAGTTTTGATTTTTTTTAGATATTTCTACTTCGGTTTTTTTTTGGGATTTCTTTAGTGTTTTTTTTTCGTCCCTTGCTTTTTTCGTTGATTGCATTAAAACAATTTCTAAACGGGATAAAATGGCATCATCGTTTAAAGATGCAATTTTAGTAATTAGATTTAATTTTACAGCTTCAATAGTTGCCATTGATTAATTATTAGATTACAAATATAAAGGCTTTTTTGAAAATAGAATTGAATTTTGTTTTGTTTCTACTAATAAAAACTAAAACGCATAAGTTCAACTTGATTTATTTTTCCGATTTTCCCACAAAATCAAAAATATACTGCCAATGTTGTTCGCACGTATTTATCGTCGGTGTGACTTGCGCAAATTTTGCTAAATCCGCGATGGATAAAGCGTCGCGCAAATTGCGTGTGTTGCCGGCGGTAGCGGATTTTTTATTTAATTTTTTGTAAATCTCATCCGTCGTGCTTTCGAGCGCGGGAATTTTGAATTGATTTTCAATATAAGTGCGAACAATATCACTCAGTTCGGTATAGAATTCTTTGGTGTTGTCCGTTTCAGGATATTTTTTCTTTTTTAAATCTTGAAGTTGTTGAAGTGCCAACTCCTTTGGTGCGCGTTCTACTTTTTGAATAATGGGTGCAACAACTGTTTCTTTGTTTTTATAATATTTCCATGCTCGCCATAAAATAAAACCTAAAACGAGTGCCGTCACTAACGGAATTAAAAAAGGCAAATAATCTTCCCACAATTTTTCTTCTTTGATAATATCTTTAATCGGTTGCGGAGCAGTCATAGCATTTAAGTCCGTCGGATTTTTGATTGTCACCGTTAAAGTATCAGTAGGAAAAAATTTACCTTCAATCATAAAATGAGTCACAATTATTTTATAAATGCCTGTATCCCAAGTTAAAAGTGTGATGTTCATCAGATTATGCTTATGTCCGTCATTCGACACATTTCCTTTCCAATCGCTGTAACTTTGAATTTCTAAAACTGAAGTATCGCAACTTATCGTCGGTCTTGACTTTAAATCAAAATTTTCCAATGTCGATGTTGTCATTTCTTCGTGAATCGTGATTTTATCGCCAATCGTATATTGCGTCGAATCGATAACTGCACGTGCAGTTATCCAACTGTTTTGCGCATTCAGATAACTCAAAGAAAAAAAGAAAAAAATTGAAAAAAAAGATTTCATAAACATCAATAGATTGGGACAAAATTACGTGAAACTTTTTAAAAATTTGTTTTGGTAAAAAGACAAAACAAAACGGGCTTCTTTCCGAAAAAGAAACCCGTTAATGTTCTGAGATTCGTTTTTGTATTTTATTGTTTCACAAAACGTATTGTATTCAGAACTTCATTACTACCGGCATTATGTGCCGTAACTAAATACAATCCGTTTTCAAGTGTAGAAATATCTACCGGAATTTGCGAATGTCCTTGCGAAATTTTTTGTTGACTTGTTAGACGACGGCGACCCGCAATATCTGTAAATTCAAAAACTATATCGCCGGTTTTATTAAATGTCAAATCCAAATTAACGACATTATTATTACTCGGATTTGGAAAAACAGAAACAGTCGGCGCATCTAAATTAAGATTAGACACCGGTGTTGAGGTTTGCGGAAAAGTCAACATAAATAGACCGTTACCGTGCGTACCCAAAACCATGTGATTATCGCTTGTGCGCAAACGCATAGATACTGATGGAGAAAGCGCAATTTCTTTAGCACCAATTCTTTCCCAAACAGTTGTTGCACCGCTTAAAGTCGTTGTGCCGTAAAGTCCGGTAGTAGTCCCTACTATATAAAGCGGTTTTGAACCGGCATCAACAATCATAGAAGCGCGCGCCGATGCCAATTCAACAGCAGAACCTGCGGGACCTTCTACGTTTTCCCAAACGGGTGTTGCTGCGGTTGCATCGGCTGTATGCCAAACGCTCGGCGTATTATAATTGGAATAAGTAACAATAATTTCTTTGTCATTATTCGGGTTGACAGCCATACTACTCACAAAACCTTTAGAACCGACAGGCGTAATTTCTACAGGTTTTGACTCAACCGGTTCAAATGCCGGGTCGGTCATGCGATAAATTTTACCGTCTTCGGTACCGATGTACATTTTTCTGTTCACATCGGAAGCCGTATAAGCGTGATTGCTAAACCCTACATTGCGAGAGGTTGTCATCGCGCTAATTTCGCCGGATATAGTAGCTGCCACACCTGTTATATCTTCCCAACCTTTTGTAACGTCGCCAATTGTACCGTCTTCCATGGCACTTGCATTGCGCGTTCTGTATAGTTTTTTAGTATCGGTCGGATAATACATGAAATTAGTATTATCGGCATCTAATAAAGCTACCGTTTTAAACGCTTGTTTCTGCCCTGCGGGTGTTATCGCAAAAAATGCACCGTTGAGTATTCTACTTAAGTTTCCATTCTGAGTTGCAGCAATAGCATGATATGTTTTAAAATCGGTGCCGCTGATAATGCCGAAAAAAGTACCATCTCCACCACCGATTTCTAAGGCTTGTGCCGTACTCGGTTGCAAAGTAAACGCATTGTCTTGCGCAGCACCACCAATAAAATCCGAGCCGTTTGTAGGATTAATATCCGCGCCGTAATATTGATAAGTGATATAACCGCTGGTACGATCCGTCCATGTATATCCGCCGGTTGGACCCGCTGCAATGGCTCCGGTGACATCTGTTTTGCGCATACCGCCGTCATTAGCTGCCCACATCGTAACGTTGCTGCCCGGTTCAAAAATTAATAAATGATTATCAACGTGTAAATTAGTAGCATTGGCAGCACCTTGATCGCCGCCGATGTATTGATAATCTCCTGTCGCCAAATTCAGACGATAAGCTTCTGTCGCGCCAAGAAAAACAATATTCGCATCATCAGGTTTAGTAGTAACACACATATTATAACCCTCTTGAAAACCCAACACTTTCGGATTCGATGCACCGGCGGCACAAATACCGATTTGTGAAGAATGATCAGCCCAAGTGCTTGTTGCTGCATCGAACAATTGTAAACCTGCATTATTTGTACCACCGTTACAAGCGGTTGCCGTTTTTGCTTCATAAAACGCTAAAATATTGGGTGTATTAGCAACATTAGAAAGCACAATTCTATTAACACCGCCGGCGTGCAATTTCTCTGCCGTTGCAATTTGTTTCCACGTCACGCCGTCATCGGCGGAACTATAGACACCGACTCCTTGAAGTGAAGCATAACATATTTTGCTCGCGTTGTTGTAAATAATATCCGGAGGGAGACTTCTATTCGGTGTACCTAAAACGGTTGCCCATGTTGTACCGCCATCATTAGAACGCGCAATAGCTTCACTTGTGCCGGCAAGAACGACACCGTTATGCGGATCAACAATGATGCGACTGACATAATCAAATTGCGAGTCAAACTTGTATAAATCCATTTGTGTACTTTGTAGCGGCAACCACGTTAAACCATTATCCGTTGATTTCCAAATACCGTTACCTAAATACGGTGCGCCGTTACCGCCGGCACTGCTACCATCCGCACTTTCACCGGTGCCATAATACCATATATTTTCGTTGCCGGCGCGTGTATCTTGAGCAAGCGCTGTTACATTATGAATTTCATTGAGCGGCGTAACATTCGTCCAAGTAGCACCGCCGTCGGTTGAACGAAAAATACCCGATGAAATACCGCCCGCTAAAATGATTTGCGTATTGCGCACATCGAAAGCGAGTGCGCGTGTACGTCCACCATAATTATTTGGTCCGCGCACGGTTATCCCAATTGTTGGCAATGTGCGTGTAGTTAAATCATCACCGGATTGTTCGGCAGGTAACTGTAATTTATTTACTTTTTTTGCGGCTTCCACTGCTTGAAAGTGCATGCCGCGCGGTACTTGACCCGTTGTTGGGTCTTTGGTCATATCAAACTCAAGTTTCCAACGGTCACCGACAGATTTTTTTTCGGCAGCTTCTCGAGCATCGTCATCTCCGGTTTCAATTCGAGAATCGTTATTGACGGCTCCGGCATAAATGCCGGCGTTAGTTATACGTTCTCGGGCATTTATGCCGCTGTTAGTCATTGAGTTTTTTTCGACAGTTGTTGGCTGCATATGCGTTGCAACAGATTTTACATCACCTTTTAATGTTGTAACGGCAGGTGTATGTGATAAAAAATAAGATGCACCAAATAGAAGTGCTAAACACGCCGATAAAATCGGTCTCCGGTTTTTTTGTAGAAAATTCATTCGCTCAGTTTTATAATGTTAAAAAAAATAATTGTAGTACCTTTTAGTATGATAATTTTTGTTTTCTTCCGGCTTTTATAATTGGTCTAAAAATTTATTTGCGCGTAAAAAAAATTGTGTTCAATGTACCATTTGGTTTCTTGCTTTATGAGGCAAAATTAATAAAAATAATTTACTTAATCGTCTCAATTATACACCCCAATCGTCTCAATCATACACCCCAATCGTCTCAATTAATAAAATTAGGTAGTAGTGACGTTTTTTTATGCCATTCAACCAAAAAAATCTACTGTTCAATTTTAAATTGTATCAAGTATTTTATTTTGAAATGACTTTTGTTCCTGTATTTCCGAAATGACTATTTATCAATTGTAGAATTTACTATCTTCTTTTCATTTATAAAATAGGTGCCGGTACGCATTTTTAAAATTTATAAAAATTAAAATTTATGAACACCATTCGACTTTTTTTTATTTTCTGTTTGGTTTTTGTATTAAAAACCGTTGACGCTCAAGTCACGCAAACTATTCGCGGCAGCATCATTGATAAACAATCTGAATCGCCATTGATTGGTGCGTCCGTTCAAGTTGTTGATGTGCAACCTAATCCGGCGGCTGTCGCAGATAACGACGGTAATTTTGAAATAAGAAATGTGCCGACAGGTCGGCATCAAATTTATGTGACTTATATCGGTTACGGCAGTTCAACAATTCCGAATGTTGTGGTAAATGCCGGAAAAGAAACGGTGTTGCGTATTGTGTTAGAAGAAAACGTAACCAACCTTGATGCAGTTGTAGTATCCGGCAAAGTTGAAAAATCTTCTACGCTGAATGAATTAGCTACCATTTCAGCGCGACAATTTAACGTCGAAGAAGTGCAACGTTTTTCCGGCGGACGCAATGATGTGAGTCGCTTAGCTGCCAATTTTGCAGGCGTTGTCATCGCCAATGATTCGCGCAACGATATTGTCATTCGCGGCAATTCACCGACAGGTATTTTATGGCGTATGGAAGGTGTGCCGATTCCGAATCCGAACCATTTTTCTACGCTCGGTACAACGGGCGGTCCTGTTTCCGCGCTTAATCCGAATATGATTCGCAATTCCGATTTCTTAACGTCTGCTTTTCCGGCGGAATATGGTAACGCGACCGCCGGTGTTTTCGATATCGGTTTGCGTCAAGGTAATAAAGATAAACTTGAATTTACGGCGCAAGTTGCCGCCTTTTCAGGTTTTGAAGCAATGGCAGAAGGACCTGTAGGGAAAAAAGGTAGTTTCGTTGCGGCTTATCGTTATTCCTTTGC
>JAYTNA010000039.1:0-1068 GCA_043748865.1 Saprospiraceae bacterium | reverse complement strand
GCGATTGAAGCAGGTAACGTGAAAGAACAATTGAAAGGAGAAGTATTGGAAGCGGTGTTTAGAAAAACAACGAATTATAATATTAAACCGAAGCAATAGTTATCAGCTATCAGTTTTCAGCTTTCAGTTTTTTTATGCTAACATCTGAAGGCTGAAAGCTGAATGCTGAAAGCTAACAACTAAATCAATGAATTTCTGCTCCAACTGTGGCGAAAAAATAAGTTTCGGTAATATCGAAGGCGATCATTTACCGCGCTATTATTGTGTGCGCTGTGTCGAAATTCATTACCAAAATCCGAGAATCATTGTCGGTTGTTTACCGATTTGGGAAGATAAAGTCATGCTTTGCAAACGCGGTATCGAACCGCAATTCGGTTTGTGGAATATTCCAGGCGGATTTATGGAAAACGATGAAAGTGCAGATGTCGGTGCCGGTCGCGAAGTTTTTGAAGAAACCGGTGCTGTGGTACGCATTTTGCACTTGCACACCGTTTATTCTGTCGTTTCGGTCAATCAAGTGCATTTACATTTTTTAGCAGCAATGACGGATTTGCATTTTCATCTCACACCGGAAAGTACCGACATACAACTTTTCACGGAACCGGAAATTCCTTGGCATGATATTGCTTTTGCTTCGACGCGTTTTGCATTGAAAAAATATTTTGAGCATCGGAAATACAATTCGACGGCAACGCATTTAGGTGTATTTGCAGATTGATAATTAAAAGTTGTCAAAAACAGTCAGCACATTTTGTAAATCATCTTGGTTATATCTCTTTAAACAGAGTGAATCGAGCGAAAAAAAACAGATTTCATTTATATTATTCCTAAATTTTTTCGATAACAATTCGGAAGCCTCCAACAAATTTTCTTTAGAAACTTCGTCGAATCTTAAAACATCATCGGCATAAATATAAACGCCTTTAAAATAACAATTTTGTTTGACGCTATAAGTTGTTGTTGTTTGTTTTATAAAATGTAAATCATTTTCAACTTCTTCCGGTGTTAAATTATTAAACAAATGAGCAGCACGACCGTCGCGCAAAATAACACCTTGCGCATAAATCG
>JAYTNA010000038.1:0-12556 GCA_043748865.1 Saprospiraceae bacterium | reverse complement strand
GTCAATTTGTTTTTCACGATACTCGGTTGGTTTTTAATTGACAGACTCGGACGCAAAACTCTGATGTACATCGGTTCAGTCGGTTATATTGTATCTTTGGCTTGTGTGGCTATGGCGTTTTATAATCAAAGTTTCGGACACGTTACTTTTTTTATTTTTATGTTCATTGCCTCTCATGCTATCGGACAAGGTGCCGTGATTTGGGTTTTTATTTCCGAAATTTTTCCCAATTCGGTGCGCGCTTCAGGTATGTCATGGGGCAGTTTAACGCACTGGGTTTTTGCGGCACTTATTGCCAATTTATTTCCGCTATTTGCCGGAAAATTCGGTGGCGCACCAATTTTTACTTTTTTTGCCGTAATGATGGTGTTCCAACTTATTTATGTTTGGCGCATGATGCCGGAAACAAAAGGCGTTTCTTTAGAAGATTTACAAAAACAACTTATTAAATAATGGACGACGGACAACGGACAACGGACAACGGACTATATAAAAAATAATAGTCTGTTATCTGTTGTCAGTTGTCAGTTGTCAAGTAAAACATGAAAACATGAAAACTCTAAATTTTATTTCGCTTTCGCTTTTAGTTCTTGCAATTAGTTCCGGTTGCAGTAAGTCTACGAATGAAACAATTGCTTCAAACGGCGCCACGTACTATCCTTTATATTTAGGTAAGACGATGATTTATAAAGTGGACTCTGTCATTTACACACCGCAAGCCGGCGGAACGCTGTTTTTAGATTCTACACATTCTATCGTACAAGAAATTTATGCCGATACTTTGCGCGATGCACAAGGTAATTTAACTTATCGCATTGACAGGTACGTGAGTCGGAATCTGGTTAAACCTTACGATTTTGTTATAACGAATACTGTATTTGCAACTGCCAATCCGACTAATTTTGTGCGCACGGAAGGTAATTTCAGATACGTAAAAATGCTAAATTACTTCAACGCACAATCACAATGGGATGGTAATTCTCTGAACGATCCGGATGCCGTTATGGATGTGGCAACCAATCGCATATTTCCATTCAGCAAATTATATCCGTCACAAGTATTAAATATTGCCGATGTTTATGCGGCGAGTGGCGGTAATTTTTTAGATGTTGTGACGATTGAAGCGAAAAGCGATCCGCAAATTTTAACTGAAAGACGTTATCAATTAGAAAAATACGCGCCGAATGTCGGTTTAGTGTATCGAGAAGTTAATATTTTAGATACGCAAAAATTAGATGCTTCTATCGCGTGGGAAAAAAAAGCCACACGCGGTTATATTTTGAAACAAAGTTTGATTGGTTATAAATAGGTTATCGGTTATCCGTTATCCGTTATTGGAGTTATGATTGTAGAAATTAAAAAACTTATACCCGATAACGAATAACCGATAACGGATAACCCATAACCTATTCCATTTCGAAAAGCATTTCGGTTTTATTGGCATTATTTGATACTTGCCAATGATTTTTGGATTTTTCAGATAGATAATACTTACTGTCAGTGCTTTCATAGTAACTGTCTTTATTGAGTTTGACATCAAACAAAACAGATTGTCTACCTTCGATACCGAAAAATTCCGCTTTCTTTTTATCGTCCGATAAAAGTAACCAACCGCCTTGTGTAGGAGATTTCAAATTTTTAAATTTCAGTTTCAATTCCCAAGCGCGGATACATTCATTCTTCAGAACCGACCATTGATATCCGGCAGAACCGATACAACCATGTGCATCTCTATCGCCGCCCACCATTGGCGGCATTTCTATTTTTTTTGTTTCCATAACAGGAGATTTTGAGTTGCCGGTATTACAAGCGGTTAAAAAAAGTGTGGAAATAATACTTAGAAAAAGAATTTTAGCTTTCATTGTTTTATTGATTTTAGATTAAAAAATAAATTCTTGAACACCCGGTTCAAATTTTTCTATTAATAACGCTTTTATAAACTGATACAAATCGTCGGTGTGCCTGTAATATTTATCGGAAACGTGCAAGACGATAATCGGTATTTTTTTTTCGGCGCGCATATAATCGAAATACATTTTTTCTATGTGTGCAAGATAGTCCGTTGAAATATGTTTTTCGTAATCCCGTCCGCGTTTTTTTATATTTTGCAAGAGTTCATTCGGCGAGCGGTGCAAATAGATAAGCAAATCCGGTGTCGGAATTAAATCGGCGTTGAGCTGATATAAACGTTTAAAGAGCGCGTATTCGTCTCCCTTCAAATTATTTTGAGCAAATAAATCCGTTTTTTCAAAAAAATAATCGGTAAGTAATAGTTTTTTTTCTTTTTTAGAATCCGAAAAAGCCGTTTGCATTTGTTCCAAACGTTCAGTCATAAAAAACAATTCGACCGGCAACGCATAACGTTCGGTATCTTCATAAAACAATGGTAAAAACGGATTGTCATTAAAAGTTTCTAAAACCAATGTGCAATCAAAATCTTGTGCCAACATTTGGCATAAAGTTGTTTTACCCGCCCCGATGTTACCTTCGATGACGATATAATTATAATAATTGATAGTAGTCGGGTTTATAAAAATATTTTAAAGTTTTTGAGTGACTAACTCTGTTAAAAAAGATTTGACCACCTCATCGGAAAACGCAGCGATACAATACGTTACCTCTTCGGAGTAGTTAATATCTTTAAAAAAGCAAAGTTGCTGAGAGAAAAGTTTTGGTGAAAAAAGCTCTCCATAAATTTGTTGCGATTTAAAATTTATTTCCTCCAAAGTATGATAATCTTTGAGAATGAAATACAAATCAACATAATCTTTCCATTTTGCACGCCTGCCCAAAGCGTATGCTTTCATCGCTGCTAAATGCAGCAAGTCGGGCATTTTCGTACTTTCAAATATTTTAGTTGTTTTAATTTTGAAAGGATATTGAAAGGATATTTAAAGAAAGTTACTTTCACATCATTTACGAGAATATGAAAACTTTCAGAGTTTTATAGATTAATTGATAATTTAAGCCAAAAGTTTGTAAACGTTGCTGAATTTTAAATGGTTGTACATTGCTTAATTTAAACAAATCAAAATCAATTGATTCACGATGCCCAATTTGTAAGGCTATCGCAGTGCCACCAACCATATAATATTCTTTACTAAAACTATTAATAAAGGGTAGTAATTCCTTTTGCTTACTTGAGAGTATATTCAGGTACATGGCGTTGGAAATAAAGGCGGAAATAATTTTCAACTTCCGGAAAATAATTGTAGCGTGTTCGATTTTGGGTGGCACTAAAAAAAATATGCGCTGTTTGTTTTAAGCCAAGTACTGATATGAGTTCACGTACATCTTCGAATGTACCATAATTGAGAATCGTCTCAACTAACAATGGTTGAGTAATATCTTTTTTGCGGCTTTCTCCAACAGACCAAAAAAGATTTTTCCGTTTCTCAATGTAATTTTCAATCGCTTCCATCCTACAAAGATATAAATTATTTCGCTCTCCTACAATTCTAATTGAGATAGGTTAAAAAAACAATAGTCAGGTTTTAAATTATTTTGAAAAATTTACGTTAGATAAATAAAGTAGTCAAATTATTTCTTAGATAATCTTTACTTCGCAAACCTTGCGAAGCCTTTGCGTTCCTTGCGTTAAAATTAACTGCAAAGTTCGCAAAGATTTCGCAAGGTTCGCGAAGTAAATTTTAAAAAATGCACCAATTTTTTTTACACTTTATTTTTAAACTCATATAAACGCATTAAATTTTTTTATGAAAAAAAATATAATTTTTTTATCCATGATTTCATTTCTAATTTTTATTTTGCAAGGTTGTGTTATAACAGGTACCACATTAAGTGATAAAAAATATGAACCTACGGATGCTTCTAAAATTGAGCTTTATTATTCAAAAATGCCCAATCGTGAATACGACGAAATAGCTTTTATTTATTTGTCTAATATTTTAGGGAGAGATAAAGATTTGAAAATAGCTGCGGCTAAATTGGGTGCAAATGCTATTATTCAGATCCGAACAGAAAGAACTATTTCCGGTTATGCCATCCGTTGGAAATAGTTTTCGTAATGGTTCAATACTTTAGATTCTTATCTCGTATGATACAACAAAAACGCAAAAATATCCGCTGCTTCTTGAATCACTTTTGAGGTCGGTTTGCCGGCACCGTGACCTGCGGAAGTTTCTATGCGAATGAGTGTCGGATTATCGCCGGCTTGTGCGGCTTGCAGTGTTGCAGCAAATTTAAAAGAGTGTGCCGGCACAACGCGATCATCGTGGTCGCCGGTGGTGACAAGTGTTGCCGGATATTTTGTACCTTTTTTAATATTGTGCAACGGCGAATACTTGTATAAATAATCAAACCCGGTTTTGTCTTCACTCAAACCGTAATCAACTGACCACGCTCGACCGATAGTGAATTGATGATAGCGCAACATATCCATCACACCGACTGCGGGTAAAGCGACTTTGAATAAATCCGGACGCTTAGTCATACACGCACCGACGAGTAAGCCGCCGTTTGAACCGCCTTGAATACCGAGATGCTCGCTTGATGTGTACTTATTATCAATGAGATAGTATGCCGCCGAAATAAAATCGTAAAAAACATTTTCTTTATTTTCTTTTGTGCCGGCTTTGTGCCAAGCTTCGCCAAATTCTCCGCCGCCGCGAATGTTTGCCGACACATAAATACCGCCTTCATCGAGAAAAGCAATGCGCGACACACTGAACGTTGGTACGACACTGATATTAAATCCGCCGTAACCATAGAGCAGCGTTGGATTTTTCCCGTCGAGTTTCGTGCCTTTTTTCATCGTGATAAACATCGGAATCAAAGAACCGTCGTGCGATTTATAAAATTTTTGTTCTGTGACGTAAAGTTCCGGATTAAAATCTATTTTCGGCGCTTTAAATACTTTAGATTGAAATGTTTTTGTATCATAAGCATAAATCGTCGGCGGATGCGTGAAACTCGAAAAAGAATAAAAGGCTTGCGTTTCGTGTCGCTTACCACTCGGTCCGCCAATAGTACCTATGCCGCCAGGCGCATTTAACTCGCCGAGAAAAGCCCCCTTCAAGTCGTAAATTTTTATGCGACTCGACGCATTGTGCAGCATATTTAAAAAAAGTTTTTCACCCACAATTCCGGCAGATTGAATCACATCGTGTTCATCTTCGTGAATCATTTCTTTCCAATTTTTTTCTTCAGGATTATTAAAATTGATGGAGAGAATCCGATTGCGCGTGGCTTTATAGTTCGTCATGATTAACAAATTATCGCCGTCATTGTCAATCAAATGCCAATCATTTTCTTGATTGGCGACTATTTTTTTAAATACCGTTTTGGCTTTTAAATCTTTGACATAAATTTCGTTGCCACTTGTACCGACTGTCGGATAAACTGCTAAAAAACGTTCATCATCGCTGATGGTACAATACAAATTTGTTTTCGGATTTTTTTTATCCTCAATAATGAGTTTATCTTTCGCTTGCTCAGTGCCGATTTTATGAAAATAAATTTTATGTCCTGCGGCTTTTGCCGTGAGTTCATGTCCTTTTTCCGGTTCCGGATAGCGGCTGTAAAAAAATCCGTCGCCGTACCAAGATATGCCCGAAAATTTTACCCACTTAATTTCATCTTTCAAAGTTTCGCCGGTTTTCATATCTTTCACATAAATTGTTTGCCAATCTGATCCGGCTTTTGCCAATTGATACGCCATTTTATTTCCGATTTTATTGAACGCCACAGTTCCGAGCGCAACAATACCTTCTTTTGAAATCGTATTCGGGTCGAGTATAACCGTTGCCGGCGCATCTAAACTGTCTTGGACATAAAGCACGGATTGATTTTGCAAACCGGAATTTTTGAAAAAATAATACTTCCCACCTTCTTTAAACGGTGCGCTGAATTTTTCGTAGTTCCACATTTTTTCGATGCGTTCTTTCAATATATTTCTCAACGGTAATTTTTCCAAATACGCAAACGTGACGGCGTTTTGTCGTTTCACCCAATCTTTTGTTTCATCGGAATTATCGTTCTCGAGCCAACGATACGGGTCTGCTATTTTTGTACCAAAGTAATCGTCAATGACAGAAGTATCTTTTCGCGTTTCAGGATAAGTAATTTTTGCCTGCATATTTTGTGAGTAAACAATGAAAAATGAAAAATGAAAAATGAAAAATGAAAAATAAATATGCCGATGCTTCAGCATAGATTGAAAAACTTTTAAAAAATTGTTCCTTGATAATTTCTCCTTTTTCATTTTTAAAAGTGTTTTATTTTGCATGAGCGTATTGATATGTCGATTGTCAGTAAGTCTAATTTATTTAAAAATCACAACTACCTTAACTTCACTGTCATTAGACAAAGCTAAATGTTGTTTGTTGTTGATAGAAAAACCACTGCGTTTATCGTAATGCAGTAGATGTTGCGCGCCGGCAAGCGAATTGTCGTCACTGTTCGTGATGTCAATAGCAATGACTTCTTTGAGCGAATCGAGATGCACCAAAAATTTTTTTGTTTTCAATGACTCTTTTAAAGCCGTGTAAACAATATGTGTGTGCAGATATTTTGAAACGGTATCTTCGTTGCGCAAAGTATCAATACGATATTCATCGAGCCAAGCCGGTTTATTGATATCCGATTGCACAAACGGCGCAAGTTCTTCGGTATAATTCAAGTTCTTGAGTTCTTTTGTTTCCGATTTTTCATTCACCGACACCGTTTTTATCACAGTCGGTTTAATAGAATCCAAGCGTTTAATTTCGGCATTAAAAAAATCGGACGCATCAAAAAAAGCTTTCGGGGCTTTTTTTTCGGTAATTGGATTTTTGCAAGCGGCAAAAATCAAACAGAAAATTATTATTTTGTGTAGCATTTTAATTTTTTTGATTAAGACATGAAAAATCAACCATTTAAAGTACCCATAGCACGTTCCGGATAACGCATACCGGCAACGGCATCTGCAGGCATCATACCACGCAGAAGTTTCATTTCTTCCGGTGAAAGTACGACATCCGCAGCTTTTATGTTTTCTTCCAAATAAGAAATACGTTTCGTTCCCGGAATCGGAATAATATCATCTCCTCGATGTAATAACCACGCCAAAGCCAATTGCGTCGCCGTACAACCTTTTTGTATCGCCAATTCTTTTATTTTTTCAACGAGTGCAAGATTTTTATAAAAATTTTCACCTTGCATACGCGGCGATACGCGGCGCCAATCATCCGCCGGAAAATCTTCGGGCGATTTAAAATTACCACTCAAAAAACCGCGACCTACAGGTGAATAAGCGACTAAACTGATACCGAGTTCGCGACAAGTCGGTAAAATGTCATCTTCAATATCGAGCGACCACAACGAGTATTCTGATTGCAAAGCCGTAATCGGATGCACTGCATGAGCGCGTCTGATAGTAGCTGCCGATGCTTCTGATAAACCGATGTATTTTACTTTACCGGCTTTTACGAGTTCCGACATTGCCCCAACAGTTTCTTCAATCGGAACAGTTTTATCAACGCGATGCTGATAGTACAAATCAATATGATCGGTATCCAAACGTTTCAAACTTTTATCAACGGCTTCACGCACATATCCCGGTTTGCCGTTAACACCAATAGTAGGTGAATTCGATAAACCCAAGAGAGCGAATTTAGTACAGAGAAAAACTTTTTTACGCCTGCCCTTGAGTGCTTTTGCGATGAGCGTTTCATTGTGTCCGAAACCATATACATCTGCTGTATCCCAAAAATTACAACCGAGTTCAAGTGCGCGATGCAATGTTTTAATGGAAGCATCATCATCCGATTTACCGTAAACTCCGCTCATGCCCATACAGCCCAATCCGATAGCGGAAACTTTTTCGCCGGTTTTACCTAAGAGTCTTTGTTTCATTGAACAGAATTTACAGAATTAGAAATAATTTATAGAATTTTTCATTCATCATAACCACTTATCATTTAGAAATTAAATTCTCCCCTGTCATCTCCTTAGATGGTGCAACGCCCAACAAATATAACAAAGTCGGCGCAACATCCGCTAATCTGCCGTTCTTTAAAGTTTTATTTTTTGCGCGTTCAGAAACATAAATACACGGCACCGGATTCATGGTGTGCGCGGTATTCGGCGTACCATCTTCATTGATCATATAATCGGAATTGCCGTGATCAGCGATGACGAGGATGTCATAATCGTAAGACAATGCTTTTTCTACCAATCGCTCGACACATTTCGACACAGTTTCTGCCGCTTTTACTGCCGCTTCAAAAACGCCGGTGTGTCCGACCATATCTGTATTTGCAAAATTGAGTGCGATGAAATTCGGTTGCGTTGCATCTATTTCTTTCAAAATAGCATCTGTTACGCCGAGTGCAGACATTTCCGGTTGCAAATCGTAAGTGGCTACTTTCGGCGAAGCCAACATAATTCGTTTTTCATTTTTAAATGCTTCTTCTCTGCCGCCGGAAAAGAAAAACGTGACGTGCGGATATTTTTCCGTCTCGGCAATGCGTACTTGTGTGAGTCCCGCGTTTGAAATGACTTCGCCGAGCGTATTCGTTAAATTATCATTTTCAAAAATGACGTGAACGCCGGTGTATTTTTCGTCGTAACGCGTCATCGTGACGTAATATAAATCTAATTTTTTCATACCCAAATCGGGCATATCAATTTGCGATAAAACTTGCGTGAGTTCGCGCGGTCTGTCGGTTCTGAAATTAAAATACAAAACGACATCATCATTTTTTATGCGCCCGGTTTCATTCAGCACAATCGGTTTTATAAATTCATCGGTGATACCGGCGACATAATTTTCTTCTAAAGTCTTTACAATATTGTACGAACGTTCTCCGATACCGTTTACCATTACATCGTAAGCTAATTTCACGCGCTCCCAACGATTGTCGCGATCCATTGCATAATATCTGCCGACAACATCAGCAATTTCAAACGTTGTTGATTTTAAATTTTCGGTCAAATCACCCAAAAATCCTGCACCGCTTTTCGGGTCGCAATCGCGCCCATCCGTAAAAGCATGAACGAAACCTTTGCAACCGTTATCAGTAGCAATACGTGCCAATGCTTTGATGTGATTGATATGAGAATGTACGCCGCCGTCGGAAACCAGACCGATAAAATGTACGGGTTTATTATTGTCTTTCGCAAATTTCAGAGCGGTAACGAGTGTTTCATTGGTCGCTAAAGTATTTTCTCGAATTGCTTTATTGATGCGCGTGAGTTCTTGATAAACAACACGACCCGCACCGATATTCAAATGCCCGACCTCCGAGTTACCCATTTGCCCTTCGGGCAAACCGACATCTTCGCCGAAAGTGACGAGTTCTGACGAAGGATATTTTCGGTAAAGGTTATTGATGAAGGGCGTGTTCGCCAAAGCGAGCGCATCGGCACGGCGTTTTTGTCCGTGACCCCAACCGTCTAAAATGATGAGGAAGGCTTTTTTATCTTTGATCATTCGGCAAAGTTATAAATTAATTTTCAATTTTTAATTTTCAACTGTCAACTCCATCTATATCCAAATTTGTAACAAATGCCAACATCATAAAAAAGAAAGAACCGATTTTATCTGTTTCAATCATATCGTTGATGAGTAGTATTTGCAAAATTGTAACTAATACTAAAAGCACCGTCATCACTAAACTCTTTTTTGCGAGACTGCTTGAGTAATAAATATCTTCACCTTTAATCAAGGCAACACCTATTAAAGCCATAAAAATTAAAAAACCCGGCACGCCTTGCTCTATCGCGACAAGTAAAAAGTAGCAATGTACAGTTGAACCTTCTTTGTTATCGCTAACATAAGTTTTAAAACGATTGACAGTATAGGCGCGATAAGCATTATAAAAATTGGCGGGACCAAAACCGAAAACGGGTCGCTCGGCAACCATTTGTCTCCCTGCCACCCACCGATAAACACGCTCCATCGTAGAAATATCTTCGCCTTTTGCCGTCGCATCTAAAAGATTTTCAAATTTATGGTGTGAAATAGTTTTATTAAAATTCGGTGCGTAATCGAGATACTTATTTTCTTGAAGTAAATTATAAATAAAAATCGTTCCGACAATTGTTATTGCTACTAAAGCACAGCGCGTTAAACGCAGTTTTACAACAAAATAATATCCGAGCGTACCGACCAAACATACATAAGCAGCGCGTGTATAAGAAAATTGTATCGCGGTTAAAAAAATAAGTATACCGAAAAAAAGTACAACGCGAATAAATTTATAGCCGCCGTACCAACGCCACGCCCAAAAAACAAACGGCAGAAAAACAACGGTAATGGCGGCATAATTGACGTGATTTCTAAAAAACGGTTGTACAGCTTTGTTTACATCATCGAAAGAAAATCCGAGTTGCGCGTGTCGGTAAAGTGCATATACTAAAGCCAAACTCAACGGAATAAAAATGCTCCAAAAAAACATTTCAATGCGCCGAAAATCACGAAGAATGTAACCCGCGAGAAAATAAAAAGTAGTGATGTACCACAATTTTGCCAAGCAGTATTTTATGGAAAGTATATGATTTTGCGCATTCATTGTGCAAATAATTATCCATCCGAAATGCAACAAGATTAATAAAGTAATCGGGTGTTTAAAAAAAGTACCCTCTCGAATAATAATACCCTTTTTTAAAATAAAAAGAAAATACGCGATCATCAAACCGATAATAAGCGGTTCGGTGGGCAAATCGGTCCCGAGTCCATTCGGAAATTCGTATTCTATAGAAATCGGAATGGCAGCCATTAATAGAAAAAAAATGGCTTTGAAGTCAACGATCGTCCAATACACCAATATAAAAAGTGCAGGTGCCGCTAACAATAAAATGTTTTCCATTGCAACGGCAGCAATTCCGGCAATGAAAATTGTTATCGCTAAATAAGAAAATGGTGCGAATTGAAGTAGTTTATATTTTAGTTGTTGAATCACGATCGAAAAAAATACTGTTTAATAAGATTGTCAATAGCATTAATTACACTATTTCAGACAGTTTTCATACCGCCCAATTTTCTACCGATTTTTTGATGCTATCGAACCAAATTACCTCATCTTCTGCCTCTTGATTTTCTTTTACTAGTTTATCCAAAAAAGTATGAAGTATTTTAGGGTTAGAAAAAGTTGAATTTTTTGCAGTTTTAATAAAATCTACAAAATTATTTAGGTTTACAGGTATGATTCTTGTTTTACCGCCGTAACGTCTAGTATTCATTTTGTTAAGATCAAAAAAGTGGGCTAATGTCCCTTCACTAATCTTAGGTGCAATAAAAAAACAAAATACTGGTACTTGTGAAATGTTTTGTATATCCCCAATGTGTCGAGGAACAGATTCGTTTTCCATTATGTATTGAGTATTACCCGATGAAAGAGTTACTTCAATCACTAATTTAAATGTCTCATACTCAATTTCAATATCCGGTTTGTTGCCCAATGCTATATTTAGTGGTACGCCATCTGTATCAATTGTAAAATTCCCTTGTACGGATAATGCAAAGTTGATCATCGTCATGGCACGCCAAACATTCCATTCGAGATAAAGTGGCGCATCCGGTACTACTCTTTTCACTATTTTATCAAACACTTCAATAATATCATCAAACTCTTTATAGTCTTTAAGTTGTTTTGATGTTTCTATGATTTTTTGGATTTTAATATTTTCTACTGTTTGTTGAAGTAAATCTTTTAATGCTTCAAGCGACAAAGTCGAATCAAAAACAATATTTAACTTTTGCAACTTATCTACCAAGAATGTAATGTCGTCATTAAGTAGTTGAATATTTGTAGAAGAAAATAGATAGTTTTTAAAATCTTTTTCAGTTTTGAACAGAATTGGTCTGCGGTCTATATTTTGTAAAATAAAATCAACTTCATCTTTTTTTGAAGGTGAAATGATTACTCTGAAAGTTTTATCTTGGAAAGTTATGAGTTGAATGGCGCGCATATAACGGATAAATGCGTCTGCATAATCTGTCATATTTTGCATTTTCGTTCTGACAAATTTATCAAATGAGTTATCTGTGCTTTCACGCGTATCGAACTCTTTTTTTTCAATTTCATCTTTAAAAATTTCAGCGATTTCTTGTTCAAAACACATCTTTACAAATACTTTTCGATTTCCTTTCCATTTTTTACGCTCATCTCTGTATTTAAGTATTTTATTTACAATCTCATCAAATTTACCAATTTGCGTCAATTGCAAGAAAAATAAAGCTGTTTCAGTTTTTGATAAACTTCCAACCGTTTTTACCAAGCGTAAAAACTCCAAATACTGTTTTACAAAAAAACGATTGTCTTTGTCAGTATGATAGGGTGATGGAAGTTGAAATTTTAAGAGTTGTCTTGTAATAGTTTCGTGGATGCGCTTTCCCGAAACAAGTTGTTTACCTGCCTCTGTTAGTTCTATTACGGGTTTCAAATTTACAAAACCTAAAGCTTTGGGCGCACGAGTTATCCTATCTCTCGCTGCTAATTCTGTGTCTCGTGCTTTATTTTCTCCTTCAAAAAAATCGGAAGCAAATAAACTTTCGTAAAATGCAGATTGAGTAGCCGGCATCCATTTTTGACCTTCAAAATTTTTAGATAGA
>JAYTNA010000037.1:0-1949 GCA_043748865.1 Saprospiraceae bacterium | reverse complement strand
AGGAAATACAAGCTATCGCTAATAATGCAAGCACTGTATTGCTGATTATATTTTTCATTTTAATTTATTTTAAATTTTTAAAAATTACGAATTACGAATGAAACCAAATCGTAAATCTAAAATCGTAAATCCAAAATCGAACTAGTTCTGCCAAAACAATTTCGAGAACTGATAAGTACCTGTTAACCCAACTGCATTCACATTATCCGCATTCAAATTGTATTCGGTTTGCGGATAGTACAAACGGTTCGGCGATTTAGGTGCAATTTTTGCAGCATCAATAGAAGCCGGAATACCTTTCGGCAAATTTAAACGGCGGAAATCTGTCCATGCTTCCATGGCATCTGTCATGTACATCGCTGCCCATTTCTGCGTAATGATGGCTTCGATTTTATCTGTTGTAGCCGGATCGTCCCAATTCACGTTTTTAGTTGCAGATGTATAATACGTTTTAGCATCTGCTGCCGTTAAACCCACAGTGATGAAAGAAGCCGTGATACCGCTATTGAATAAAGCCTTAGCATCGCCGGGAAGATAGCCTCGTTGAACAGCTTCGGCTTGTAAAAAATAACTTTCTGCCGCTAACAGAAGTGGTGCGTCTTGATCCGGACCTTTTAATATCCAGGTACCGAAACCGCTTGAATGTAAATCATCAATTGCTAAATCAGGTGGCGCACCAAAAGGAACACCGTTATAAACCGCACCACTTGCCGTTTTTGCAATAAAATAGGGCAAACGTGGATCTTTACTATTTACAAAATAATTAACGGCATAAGCCGATGCTTTTTCGTAATGACGACCGCCCGTTGAACCGTCAACACCCATACCTACCAATTCCCAAAGTGGATTTTGTTTATTATCTGCTTTAGTATATCCCGGATTGATATTGGCATCCGTTGTTAAAAATCCGCCTTTTATTTTTGCTAATTCAGCTTTTATGTAAGCCTCTCTGCCGGGTATTTGCGATTGGTGTATCATTAAACGCAAACGAAAAGTATTTGCCAATTGCACCCATTTAGTCATGTTGCCACTGAACATAATATCGGCGGAAGCCGTAACTGCTATAGGTGTTTTTGCACCGGTAATGATTTGTACAGCCGAATCTAATTGAACATTCAAGGCTTCATATACAGTTTGTGCTTTGTCATAAGTCGGTTTTAAATTATTAAAACCTTGCAATGCATTAGTATAAGGTATATCGCCGAAATTATCCACTAAATTTTGAAAACACCAAACTTTCATAATTTTCGCAATGCCGACATAATTTTCATAATTAGCAGTTCCGCGAGCGGCATTTTCTACATAATTATAATTAGAAACGTTTGCGAAAAGTACATTCCAAACGGCTTCGTGAGAAGTGCCTTGCAAATTATAATTGCGCAACACATCACCGGATTGCGAGTAACTTCCGGAAGCAGCGGCATAACCTGCCCATTGACGCGCATAGCGTCCCATAAAAGTGATATTAATATTGGAAGTAGTTATCAAAGCCCCCGACAAAACCAATTGTGGTTGTGTAGCTGTTGGCGCATTCGGATTGGTATTGACATCCAAAAAACTGTTGCAACCCGTCATAAAAATGAGGAGCGCAACACAAGCCATTAAAATTATTTTTTTCATTTTATTAAATTTAGTCGGTTAGTCGGTTAGTCGGTTAGTCAATTAATCGGTTGGTGTCTTGATTTTGGACTAACCGACTTACTGACTTACTGACTAATTGACTAACTAAAATGTGATTGTTAAATTACCACCAAAAACACGCGCAGGCGGTATTTGATTGCGGCTTGTTTCACCTGCTGCGTTAGAAGTATCATTGCTAAACTCAGGATCTGTCCATTGATTAGAAAGTGGACGCCACATAAATAAGTTTCTGCCATTGATACCGATGCTGGCACGTTTAACAAAACCCGTTTTTTGTGTCCAACTTGCCGGCAATTGGTAATTCAACG
>JAYTNA010000036.1:0-4431 GCA_043748865.1 Saprospiraceae bacterium | reverse complement strand
TTTTATTATTTTTTAAATCGCGTTGTGTAGCTAAAGTTTCATTACCGTTAAATCCGCCAATAAGACTCACGCCTTCTGGTATATTGAATGATTTCCTTCGGTCCGGAACACCGCAATTCGTACATTGTGTCGGATAAAAAATACCTTTTGCCACCCAGATTTGCGTATTCGGCCGCGCCTTTGCTAATGCACTTACTAAATCGCTTTGTGCATTTTGCCACGATGATCCGTTACCCGTACCATTTTGTGTGACGTAAATAACTTGAGCATCAAGAAAACTAAAAAAAGAATTAAAAATAAATAAAAATAGTGTGAAAGAAAATAATTTTTTTTTCCTTAAAATAAATAAGAAAAAAAAGATTCTATAAATCAATATATTCATGTTATTAAAAAATTATGCTGCAAATGGGAAATGTTGGGAAAATTATTTTGGTAAAAAATTTATTTTCGAGATACAAAAGTAAGGGAAAATTTATTTGTATTCATGATAAAGAGATTTTAAATAAATGTATTAACCGTAATTTTATAAATTTGTCTCATAAATAAAAAAATTGCAGTCACGGCAACGGAAAAGTTGGCTTGTGTTTTGTCTTCGCGCAATTACAGATTAACGGTTAAGATAGACAATGGGAAATTTATTATAAAAATTCTATTTAAAAACAATCTAAATAAATAAATAGGACGCATGAAATACAACTAAGGCTTTGTGTACTTGGTTTTCATGTTTAGTTTTGTGTTCCGATCAAAACGGAAAAAATTTTGTTCTTGTACTCAAATTCACGTGCTATATGAAGTGGTTGACACATTATTTAACATCTTCCATAGGTCGAAAGATGACGATGAGCTTGACCGGCTTGTTTCTGATTTTATTTCTTATTGTACATTTGCTCGGCAATTTGCAACTTTTAAAAAATGATCAAGGTGAAGCCTTCAATAAATATGCTTATTTCTTGACGCATTTTTTGCCGGTGACAATTATTTCTTACGGTTTATATGCTTTCATTGTTTTGCACGCTGTTCAAGGTTTGCTCTTGTGGTCTGATAATAGAAAAGCAAAAGGACAAGGTTATGCGGTAAGTCCGAAAGTGCCGGGTGTTTCTTGGTCGGCAAAACAGATGGCTTTGTTGGGTACTTTAATTTTTGCTTTCATTTTAATTCACATGGGCGATTTTTGGTGGAAAATGCACAATCATTTACTCTCCGAAAAAGTTTATGCAGGTTACAACGACGGTGTCGGCATCAATGATTTATACGAGCGCGTTTCGGCAGCATTTAGTGAACCGTTGATTGTTGTTGTTTATATCATTGGTCAAATTGCATTGGCGTTTCATTTATGGCATGGTTTCCAGTCGGCGTTTCAAACTTTGGGTGTTAATCATCCGAAATACACACCGTTGATTCAATTTCTCGGCAAGGCCTATTCAATCATAGTTCCTGGACTTTTTGCGCTTATTCCGATTTTGTTTTTTCTAAATAAATAAAAGCCGTCAGCTATCAGCTATCAGCTGTCAGCCCTAAAAAACTGATAGCTGATAGCTGACAGCTGATAGCTGACAGCTAATTATTAAATTATGGCTCTCCACAATATAGACGTTCACGGCATCATGATAAAAGAAAATGATGCGTCTTTGGATTCAAAAATTCCTCAAGGAACATTGGCGGAACGTTGGACAAAATATAAAAATTCGGTGCCACTCGTTTCGCCCGCTAATAAAATGCGAATTGATGTAATTGTAGTTGGTACCGGTCTCGCAGGTGCGTCTGCGGCAGCATCATTGGCAGAATTGGGTTACAACGTTAAAGTTTTTACATTTCACGATTCGCCGCGTCGCGCACACTCGATTGCGGCACAAGGCGGTATCAATGCAGCAAAAAATTATCGCAACGACGGCGATTCAAATTACCGCTTGTTTTATGATACAATTAAAGGTGGCGATTATCGCTCTCGCGAATCGAACGTATATCGTTTAGCGGAAGTTTCTGCGGATATTATAGATCAATGCGTGGCACAAGGTGTGCCGTTTGCACGCGAATATTCGGGTTTGCTCGACAATCGTTCTTTTGGTGGTGTGCAAGTGTCGCGAACATTTTATGCGCGTGGACAAACGGGACAACAATTACTCATCGGTGCTTATCAATCTTTAAGTCGCCAAATTCATACCGGCGGTTGCACGATGTATAATCGCCATGAGATGCAAGATGTCGTGGTAGTTGACGGCAAAGCGCGCGGTATTATTGCGCGTAATTTGGTGACGGGAAAACTAGAAAAATTTTCGGGACATGCCGTTGTTTTGGCAACGGGTGGCTACGGTAATGTTTTTTATCTTTCTACGAATGCGATGAATTGTAACGTTTCGGCAGCGTGGAGAGCGCACCGTCGCGGTGCATTTTTTGCCAACCCGTGTTTCACACAAATTCACCCGACATGTATTCCTGTTTCCGGCGACTATCAATCAAAATTAACTTTGATGTCGGAATCACTGCGCAATGATGGTCGTATTTGGGTGCCGAAAAGAAAAGAAGATTGCGGCAAACATCCGAACGATATAAAAGAAGCCGATAGAGATTATTATTTAGAGCGCATTTATCCGGCATTCGGAAATCTCGTGCCACGTGATGTTGCTTCGCGTGCTGCAAAAAATGTGTGTGATGAAGGGCGCGGTGTCGGCAAATCCGGTTTGGCTGTTTATCTCGATTTTTCTGCCGCTATTGAAAAAATGGGTGAAGATAAAGTGCGCGAGCGATACGGTAATTTGTTCGATATGTACGCAAAAATCACGAATGAAAACCCTTACAAACAAGCCATGCGGATTTATCCGGCAGTGCATTATACGATGGGTGGTTTGTGGGTTGATTATGAATTGATGACAACCATACCGGGCTTATTTGCTGCGGGTGAATGTAATTTTTCCGATCACGGAGCGAATCGTCTTGGCGCTTCGGCTTTGATGCAAGGTTTGGGTGACGGTTATTTTGTTTTACCTTACACTATCGGCAATTTTTTATCGAAAGATATTCGCACCGGAAAAATTTCTACGGATAATCCGGCTTTTGATGCTGCCGAAAAAGATGTGCAAGCGCGTATTGATCAATTGTTCGATATCAAAGGCAATCAATCTGTCGAAAGTTTTCACAAACGCCTCGGACATATTATGTGGGAACATTGCGGCATGGCGCGCAGTGCGGAAGGTTTAGTTGAAGCGATTGGCATGATTCAATCACTTCGAGCAGAATTTTATAGAGATGTTTTTGTGCCGGGTACACAGCACGAATACAATCCGGAACTTGATAAAGCGATGCGCGTTGCCGATTTCTTGGAACAAGGTGAACTCATGTGTATGGATGCTTTGAATAGAGACGAATCATGCGGCGGACATTTTCGCGTCGAATATCAAGATGCACATGGTGAAGCGGAACGCCATGATGATGAGTTTGCTTACGTCGCAGCTTGGCAATTTTCAGGTGACGCTTCCGAACCGATTTTAAATAAAGAACCTTTGGTGTTTGAAGCCGTGAAATTGACAACGAGAAGTTACGCTTAAATAGTTGAAAGTTTATTTGTCTGAATCAGGATTTTCAGGATTAATGGGATTTTTAAAATTTTCAAGATTAAAATAATGCAGTGATACATTTTTATAATCTTGAAAATCCTGATTCAGACAATTTCTCTTAAAAAATCCAAAATCGTAAATCCAAAATCCAAAATCGAGAGATGAAATTAAAATTAAAAATTTGGCGACAAAGTGGTAAAAATGATAAAGGTCGCTTCGCAGAATATAATTTAGACGGTGTGGATGAACACATGTCATTCTTGGAAATGCTCGACGTATTGAACGAAAGCCTCGTACATAAAAAAGAAGAACCCGTTGCATTTGAAAGCGATTGCCGCGAAGGCATTTGCGGTACGTGCAGTTTGGTGGTTAACGGTCGCGCGCATGGACCTTGGAAAGCTACAACCGTTTGCCAATTGCACATGAGAGAATACAAAGACGGTGATACAATTGTTATAGAACCTTTTCGTGCGCGTTCATTTCCGGTAATAAAAGATTTAGTCGTTAACCGTTCAGCCTTCGACAAAATAATTCAAGCCGGCGGTTATATTTCTGTTGCCACAGGACAAGCGCAAGACGGTAATGCGGTGCCGATTGATAAAGATACGGCTTCAAAAGCATTTGATGCTGCCACTTGTATCGGTTGCGGTGCCTGCGTGGCAGCGTGTCCGAACGGTTCTGCCATGTTGTTTACGTCCGCAAAAATTTCACATTTGAGCTTGTTACCGCAAGGTCGTCCGGAAGCCAGTCGTCGCGTTGTGAATATGATTCACGAACACGATCTTCAAGGTTTCGGAAAATGCTCGAATATTGGTGCGTGCGAAGCTGAATGTCCGAAAGAAATCAGCCTCAGTAATATTGCGCGTGCTAATCGTGAGTA
>JAYTNA010000035.1:0-14129 GCA_043748865.1 Saprospiraceae bacterium | reverse complement strand
GCTCGATTTACTTTCTCGTTCCACCGAAACGCATTTTTTATCGAGCGAAGGTTTTTCAGATGCTGAAACGCGCACAACCGGCTCCGGACGCTTCGCCGATAAACGTATTCAAGTCGCATACAGTTATATTCTTAAAAATTTTACAAAACCGGAATTGAAGATAGGCGATGTTGCCGGGCAAGTAAATATGGGTGATTCAGCATTCAGTCATTTTTTTCAAAAATATGCTTTTCGAAGTTTCACACAGTTTTTAGTAGATGTGCGCATCGGCCACGCTTGTAAACTTTTATTGGATACCGACCAAACCGTCAGCGAAATTTGTTATAAATCGGGTTTTAACAACTTGACTAATTTTAATCGCTTATTTAAAAAATATCGCCAACGAACACCTGTTGCGTATCGCCAATTGTACACAGAAAAAAATGCATTCGATCAAGTACATCAATTAACACCTTGGCAGTTCGTTCCTTCAAAAGATAAATTACTCACCAGTGCTTTGAAACCTTCGACGTATGCTACACGATTAGTTCATGTTTAATTAATTCGAAGAATATTACGATTCCTAAAAATTAGAAAAGCGAAAAAAATTATTTTTTACTGTCGAGCATTTGTATATTTGCTTTGTAAAATTTATTTTAATCATACTAAAAAGAAAACCGGCGCGACGATATGCCTGATGAACAAAATCGAAAACGAACAACGACTAGTAAAAAATTGAAAGCAAAACCGCCCAAAAAAGAAGGTAATGTTTTTGATAAAATTATGAAAG
Organism: Saprospiraceae bacterium; assembly: GCA_043748865.1. Lineage (GTDB taxonomy): Bacteria > Bacteroidota > Bacteroidia > Chitinophagales > Saprospiraceae > JAAFJT01. The sequence continues at coordinate 13,360 of JAYTNA010000035.1, read as the reverse complement.
AAATTGTCGAAAAAATATTTCGACCTTTAATTGAAGAGAGAATGGGTGTGAAAATTGTAAAGTCCACGCCATTGAAAGAAAAAATGCAGACAACGCTTGAATTGGAAATGGATTTCTTTTATGAAATTGAAACGGAAACAGGCGAGCATTTTATTTTGCACATAGAATTTGAAAGCGGTGACAATCCCGAAATGGTGTATCGGGTCGGAGAATATCACGGCATGTCTTTGCGCAGAAAAAAATTACCGATTCGACATATTGTTGTATATTTGGGAGCGGAAACGCCGAAGATGCGCACGACACTCCATCCGGAAGAAGTTTATGCCGGTTTTGATTTATTGAATGTGCGAACTTTGGACACGAATCGGTTGTTAAGTTCTCAAGTGCCCGAAGTGGTTTTATTGGCGGTTTTATCGAACTATCCGCCCGAAGAAGCGGAAAAAGTTTTGAAATTAATTGTCGAAAATCTGAAAAAACTTGTAAGAAATAAAAGAGTTTTAAAGAAATATATTAATCAGTTGTTGATGCTCTCACGACTGCGTAAAATTGAATCATTAACAATTAAAATTACGGAAGATATGCCTATCCATTATGATTATGAAGCAGATACGCTTTACTTGAGAGGCGAAGAAAAAGGAATTGAAAAAGGAATCGAAAAAGGAATCGAAAAAGGAATTGAAAAAGGACGTTCTGAAGAACGCAAAGAAAGAATTATTAAATTTTGGCAGAAAAGTATGGATTTATCTATGATAGCCAATTTAATGGATATGTCTGTTCAGGAAGTTGAGCGTATTATTGCGGATTACGGGAAAGAAACAAAAAATAATTCCGGATAGATTTGAGAATTGTAATTGTAACTTTGAACGTGCAAAATTATAAAACGCCTTACTCTTATTATAGAGTAAGGCGTTTAAAATTATTTAACCGGCTTTTACTTAACGTTTATTATTCAATTACTTTTTTAAAAACCAATGAGTAATAGAACCGGTATTAAAAACTCGGTTTTCTAAATTCTAAAATTCGTGCTGCATCCGCCGGTATTGAAACTTTAATTTTTCCTTTTGCTCCTCTCTTAATATAAGTATTGCTTACCGTATCGTAAACATCTACTCTTTTCTTGCCGACATTTACTTTAACCATTTTCTCGACAGCGTAAGGATTGTAATACAGAAATGTAGGATTATTAGCTTTGAGTTTTGAGCTTTGAGTTTTGAGCTTTTTCATAGAATCATTTTGCGGCTCACTGCTCACTGCTGAAGGCTCATAACCCGTAGTGTACGTATCCGTTTTTCGGCAATCAATTTGCAAAATTTCCGGTACATTTGTTTTTTGAATTGTCCCGCCGAAAATGCCGACGTGTGCACTGCCATACAAAGAAAACATCGTCTCCGGCGGATTTCCCGCGACCCATTGCGGTCCGTCGCCTTGTGCGAAAGGTGTTTTGCCTTCGTGGTTCGGATACGACGATGTTTTGATGATTCCTTCGTAAGCAATTACATTTTTTGTCTTGTTTTTGAATTGCGGAATGGCTTGCAATGAATCCGGCATATCGTAAGGATAACAAAAACGCGCGGCATTCGATGCGTTCAACGCCCACTTGCCGACTGCACGTGCATATCGCGGATCGTACCGCATCATCGCAGAAAGCGGCATCATTAAACCGAAAGTATTCATCAAAAATCCGTACCCGCCATGATCAATCGTACTGCCGAGCATACCGCTCACATCATAACCGCCCCATTTCTCGGCAAGCACCCCCCAACCTTCTCTGCCGACGGCATCGCCGTTAAAAGTCCAATCGAGGAAGCGTTGTATATCGTAATTTGTGCCGACTTCCGCATTCATACGCGCACCGATGTACGCGGCAAGCGGCATCATGGCTTCATAAAAACGGTTTTCTTTTTGATTGTACAAAACATTCATTGCATTTTTGGCAGCACGTAAATATTTTTCATCACCGAATTTTATCCATGCCGAATACAAAATAAAAGCATAACCCGCAGCCACATCTTCTTGCGTTGGAATTTGATTTTTTCCGGGTTTCATGTTTTTAAAATCGAAAAAAGAATAACTGTAACTATTACCCATCACCGAATCGGAACGATAAAATTGATCGGCAATCGTGCGCTGAATTTCAGAAAAACCCGGTTCATTCGGATAATAATTTGCCACTGCATAAAATAACACGTTATTATGCACTTCATACCAAAAATCGTTACCGTATCCGCCGCCGATGTGTGCACCTTCATTCGTGAAATTCATAATCACATTCCAACCGTTATCTTTATTGAAATAATTTTTGAGCATGGAAACATAGTTAGCTTTGAGCTTTGAACTTTGAGCTTTGAGCTTTTTTTCTTTTTCTGAAGCAGGCTCATTGCTCAAAGTTAATAGCTCAGAGCTTTTATCAATTCCTACCAACGTCGCACCAAGAACTGCACCTAACGCACCGAGTGCTTCATGGTTTTCGCCATTATTTATTTTCGGTCCCATGCGCACATCATTCATGGCAGTATAAAATCCGAAAGTGGTTTGCGGAAAATTTCTTTTCGTGCTATCGAGCCAAAAGTATGGACTGTTTGAATCGAAAATGTAATTATCGAAATCAATTGTCGTTTGTTTCCAATCTTTATAAATGTATGGCTTCGGATGATTCGGCATTTTTTCTACACGCGCAATCGTGCGTTGCATGACAGGCATCAGTTTTTGTGCCGATACTCCGAAAATAATTATTGAGAATACAAAAAGGGAAAGTAAGTTTTTCATTTTTATTTTTTTAATGAATAAAACGTCGTCGAGGTTTTAAACCTCGACGACGTTATTAAGCTAAATTTTTTCAAATTTTTTTCATACGAATTTTTTTTCAAAAATTTTTTGCGCACTATTTTTTTTAAATTTTTCGCTCACGAATTTTTTTCAAAAATTTTTTTCACGTGATTTTTTTAAATTTTTTCGCGCGAATTTTTTTTTCCAAAAATTTTTTTTCGCACGAATTTTTTTTCAAAAATTTTTTCTAAACGTCGTCGAGTTTATAAACTTCATCGGCAGTATTTATTTCTTTCGAAATATTTCTCATCATAAAATAACCCAGGAAATGTACGGTAGCAATGACGAGCAGTGCATAACGCAATGCCACGTACTCGCTCCAATAACGCGCCAAGATGATGAACAAACCGCAACCAAATAAGCGACCGAGATATAAACCCAATTCGTGATTGAAAATATAAGTAAACTCATTGCGTTTTTCTTTTGCGGCAACAATATCAATTACTCTCAATTGAATCGGGAAATAGGCAATATCGAGCAATGGTCGCGCAAAAATTAAACACAAAACAAAAAGAATAGTGCCGAGTGCCGAATAGAGTCCGGCATTAAACAACGCACCCAATACAAATAGCGACAAACCGATTAAATAAATCCGCAAGCGATGTTCCGGTTTTGATATTCTACCCAAAACATAAAGTAAAATGGCGGAGAGTAAAGCCGCAACAGATTGTATCAAACCCAATTCACCTTCTTTGCCGACCAGACGCATGATGAGCATCGTCGGAGCCGTGACGATATAACCTTGTGCAACGCCTTTCAATGAGGCGAGTCCGAGCATTTTGTACCAGAGTTTCTCGAATTTAAAAAACAAAAACGGTGCTTTTTTCGGATTTTGAAAATTGCCGCGATGTACTAATACTGATGCAAAAATAGACAAACAAAAAACACAAACCGTGATGATATAATAAGCATAATTACCGTTGCCATTGAACCATGAATTTTTATCGGAGGCTGCAATAAATGCACCCGCTGCCAGCGGCACAACGATGCCGGTAATAGTATAAAAAAATGTTTCGATGCCGTAATAGTAATTTCTGTTCGCGTCTTTGGTGGTGTTCAGTGCCAAAAAATCGCGGTTCGACCAAAAAAAACCGTAAGACAAACCCATGATGAGTCCCGCAAAAAAAATACCGGTGGTATCGAGTTGATGCAGCGACATCATCACAAACATAGACACGCCGCTCAACAACATTCCGAGTGAATACATGCGCGCAATCGGAAAACGATTAAGCAACCATCCGTTTATCATAAAAGTTGTCGGAATGCCCGTATAAACTGCTAATTGAAAAATGACAACTAAACTAATGTCCGACGAGTTGCGCATGATGTATGCACCGACGAACAATTCAACGACGGGCATCACCAATGCGTAGATTAAATTGGTGAGCAGCAATACACGCATTCCGAGCGGATGCGACGCGAAAAAATTTATTTCTGTTTTTAGTTTGGATATCATGTTTGGTTGTTTCGTTTTATGGGGCTTTGCCCTATTTTATTGCCGTTGCCCTTTCAGGGCGCATTTATTTTTTGTATATTGTATAGTTTAATTTCTAATTGTGCAGACAACGCCCTGAAAAGGCAACGGCAATAGAATGGGGGCAACGCCCTATAAATTAATGATTCAACGATTCTAAAATCCCTTCAATAGACAACGTTGCGCCACAAATAACTTCGTCGGATGCACCATAATAGAGCGTTATTTCATCACCATTAACGAGGTGTCCGTTAGTGAAAACGACATTGCCAAAAAAACCATTGAGTTCGTAGCTTTCTGTCGGTTCTAAAATCGGATTGTTTGACCGCGCTAAAACTTTTGACGGATCTTTTAAATCAAGTAAAATTGCGCCAAGACAATAACGGTGGTTATTGTCAGCTCCGTGATAAATTTCTAACCAACCTTTTTTCGTTTTAATCGGTGCGGCACCGGCACCGACACGCGCAGAATCCCACATACCTTCTCTTGTTTTTAAAATACATTGATGTCGTCCCCAATGAATTAGGTCTTTTGATTCTGCAATCCAAATAAAATTTCCGCCGAGAGAAATACCGGACGGGCGGTGTAAACAATAATATTTATCGCTAATTTTTTCTTCAAACAACGCGCAATCTTTGTTGTGTGGTGATAAAATCATGCCTTCTCTCGAAAAAATTCGCCAATCGGTCGTGTGCATTAATCCGACACCGACACCGTTTTCAGAAACTTGAGTGTAGGTGAGATAATATCGGTTGTTAAAAAAACTCACGCGACAATCTTCTATGCCGAAAGTTTCTAATGGACCGTGACCGAATAATGAATTTTCTGTAGTGACAGGTCGCGACCTGTCACTACAGAAAATTATTCCATCATCACTGCAGACCAAACGCAAATGAGAAATTGTGGAGAGATAAGTTTTGCCGTCATAACTTATCATTCGAGCATCTGATAAATTGAGTTTCGGATCATCTTTACTGAATTCTAAAATTTCCATGCTACCGTCTTCTTTCAAAATCGGGAACGATACGATGCCTTCTTTTTGAACAGGACGTTCAGCCACACGCAAAAGTAACCATGTTTTTCCTTCAAACTTAAAAACACCCGGATTTAAAACACACTCAACGACTAATCCTGCATGACTCGGGCTGATGTCTTTTGTTATTATTATGGGATTTTGCGTAAATCTTTTTAGCATTGGTTGGTTAGGTATTAGACAATGGACAATGGACAATGGACAATGGACAATGGACAAGAAAGTAATTTTTCCATCGTCCATCGTCCATCGCCTATTGTCAAAGACTTATTCTTTCACAAATTTCAACGCACCTAAACTTTTGCCTTCTTGCACAAAATTTAATAAATAAGTGCCTTTCGGATAATTCGCAACGTTAATTGAGAATTGTTCGGCAGGTATTTTATTTTTTGCAAAATTGATGGCATCAATTTCTCTTCCGGCAATATCAAACACGCGCACTAAAACCGCATCAGTTCCGGTGAAAGCGTGTTTAATTGTTAAAATATCTGTTGTCGGATTCGGGAAAATGGATTTTACGAAAGCCAATAATTCCGCACTCGCCACGTCTTCAACAGGTGTCGTGCCGGTTGTGAAAAGTTTTTTGACTTCCGCAGCCGTTAATGCTTTATTGTAAATTTTTAAATTGTCTAAAGCACCTAAGAAATATTGACCGCCATCAATAGGATTGCCGCCAAATGCTAATGCGCGTGCTGTATTATTTAATTTTCCCGGTGCCGGTTTTATGTTCGTTTGCACACCGTTGACGTAAATAATATCACTCGTTCCGTCGTGTACCATCGTTACATACCACCAAATACCTTTTGTCAAATCGTTACCGTCGCCGCTGTCCATATCGGAAATGGCATTCGGGAATTGCGTGTTTTTACTATTGGTCGTGAAAACAATTTTGCGGTGTTGCGGCAAAGAAATTTTCATGCGTTGATCCCAATGACCGAAATCAATGACGTAGGCTTCAGCATCATTTAAGTTGGTGCTGTCCACGCGAATCCAGAAACCTAATGTCGTATAATCGGAAATTAATTGCACTGCATTTTTACACAAAACCGTATCGCCGCCGTTAAATTTAATTGCTTGACCGGCAACGCCTGAGTGCGCAACGAAAGTCGGTTTACCGCCAATGACACCGTGATTAGCGTAAGGCGTTGCATCATTAGCATTACCATCGAAAGGATAATACGCCACTAAACCCGGTTCACCGGTATCAATTGCTTTTAAAGTTGTGACAGTAACTTCTGCTTGAGCCGATTTATTTTTCGCGGCATCAAAAGCATAAACATTGAAAGTGTAAGCCGTTGTAACTTTTAATCCACTTACTAATTTAGAAAGTGTTGTCACTGTATCAATCACGACACCATCTTGCAAAACGACATAACCGACAACACCTCTGTTATCCGTCGAAGCTTTCCAAGTGAGTTGAACTGAATTTGATCCCGCTTGTGCCGTTAAATTACCCGGCACTGTCGGCGGAATTATATCAGGCGTCTGATCTTGACCAGTTGTTGCTTGAATAGTTGATGTACTCGATTCATTTCCCGCAGCATCAACGGCAGAGACACCAAATTTGTATTTGGTATTCGCTTTCAATCCAACTAAAAGTGAAGAAGTATTGGTGGTCGTTAAAATCAGCGAATCATTTTGATAAACATTATAACCCGTTACGCCGACATTATCCGTTGAAGGCAACCACGCCAAAGTAACATTAGTAAATGACACAGTCGCCGATAAATTAAGCGGTACAGTCGGTGCAGTAAGATCGGTACTTACAGGTGCAACGCTTTGAGCCGCGAATAGAGCGGCAATTTGCAAATCATTTAAAGCTACACTGTAAATTTGAACATCATCGAGTGAACCGTTGAAAGCGCAACAAGAATCAATCGGACTCCAACCGAAACCCAACGGATATTTTGTAGTTTTCAAATTTCCGGTCACTGCTTTTGATGCTTTTTTCACACCATCAATATAAATTTTATCGGCAATACCATCGTGAACCATTACTACTTGTTTCCAAACACCGACAGGCAGCGCGTTACCGTCGCCGGAATCCATATCCGAGTTGCCTGTGCCGATATTATTTGTTGACCAAACCGGTTTACCGTGTCCGGGCAAAGAAATTTTCCAACGTTCCTGCCAACCGCCAAATGATAATAAATAAGCTTCGCCATTAGCCGGCAATGCGTTTACTTTTACCCAAAAACTTACTGTCGTAAGCGGTGAATTAAGTTGCGGCGAGTTTGCTGCCGTTGCAAAACTGTTTGATACCGCAATCGCTTTATTCGATTTCCCAAAACGGTCTTTTGTTAACGTAACATTTTGAAGTGTTGCGGTGTTGCCGTAATTAGAAATATCTATACCCGAACCATTGAACGGATAATTTGCCACGATGGAGTCCGTCAAGCTTTGTGCGGTATTTTGTGTGCCGAAAAGTGCAGTGACTTCTGCATCTGAAAGTGCGCGATTGTAAACCAAAATATCACTGAGACTGCCGTTGAAATAAGCACCACTCTCAATCGGATTGTATGCAATGCCGAAAGGTTGAACCGTTTTTTTGAGCGCGCCTATAACAGCTTTAGAATTTTTTTTCACGCCATCAATATAAATTTTATCATTCGTACCGTCGTGAATCATGGTAAGGTGTTTCCACACGCCCACAGGCAGTGCGTTGCCGTCGCCGGAATCCATATCCGAATTACCGGTGCCGACATTGTTTGTTGACCAAACCGGTTTACCGTGTGCGGGTAAAGAAATTTTCCAACGTTCTTGCCAACCGCCGTTCGATAATAAATACACTTCACCGTTTCCCGGTAGTGCATTTACTTTCACCCAAAAAGCAATCGTCGTATTGTCGGATTGCAGTGCAATAGAATTAGATGCAACTAACGAATCTTTTCCGTTAAAATTCATAGCATTACCACCCAAACTAAAACGATTGGCGGTTGGAGTAGCGTTACCACCCGTTGCGTCGTTGCCGAATTGGGTAAAATCTTTTCCGTTGCCGTTCAATTTATAACTTGCAACTAAATCGGTAACAGTTGCCGTTGAAGCAGATTGTGCCGCAAACAACGCAGTTATATCCGCATCGGCGAGTGCGTAATTATAAATTTGCACTTCATCAATCGCGCCGTTGAAAAAACAACAAGTATCTATCGGACTGTAACCTATGCCGAGCGGATATTGCGTATTTTTCAAATTTCCGGTAACAGCTTTTGATGCTTTTTTCGCGCCGTCAATATAAATTTTATCATTCGTGCCATCATGCACCATTACGACGTGTTTCCAAGTACCTATCGGCAATGCGTTACCGTCACCGGCATCCATATCAGAGTTACCTGTGCCGACATTGTTCGTTGACCAAACCACTTTGCCGTGTCCGGGTAAAGAAATTTTCCAACGTTCTTGCCAACCGCCATACGATAATAAGTAGGCTTCACCATTTGATGGCAAGGCGTTTACTTTCACCCAAAAACTAACAGTAGTTGCCGCTGAGTTGAGTACAGCAGAATTTGCAGCTCTGATGCCTGAGTTAATGCCGTTAAAAGCATAAGCACGCGCACCAAAACCAAAACGATCGGTTGTAGGTTTGACGTTAATCAGTGTGCCATGATTATTATATGCAGAAGAATCAAAAGCCGAACCGTTGAACGAATAAGCCGCTACTCTGGCGTTAGCGACAGCCGGTGCGGTATTTTGCGTTGTATAAAGTGTCGCAATTTGTGCATCGGTTAAAGCCGAATTGTAAATAGTTACTTCGTCGAGTGAGCCGTTAAAATAGCAACAAGCATCAAGCGGACTAAAACCCATGCCGAATGGTTTCGTCGTTTTGTTTAAAGCACCTGCCGACGGCGAACTTTTTTTCAAAACACCGTTGAAGAAAATTTTATTATTTACGGTGTCGTGTACCATTACAACGTGTGTCCAAGTGCCAACGGGTAAAGATGCAGAATCAGTGTCCATATCTTTTATGCCTGACGTACTATTTGTCGTGAAAACCGGTCTGCCGTGTGACGGCAAAGAGATTTTCCAACGTTCTTGCCAACCGCCGTGAGAAAGTAAAAACGCTTCGCCTGTTGCCGGCAATGCTTTTACTTTTACCCAAAAACTAATAGTGGTTGCGGCAGAATTAAGTTGTGTTGCATTTGGTGCAATCACTGTGCTTTGTGTGCCGTCGAAATAAAAAGCACTGTTCGCATAACCGAATCGGTCTTGCGTTAAAGTCGCTCCTGCTACAACCGCGTTGTTGCCGAAAGTAGTCACGTCACTCGCATTTCCTGTGAAGGTATATTGCGCGACGGGTGTTTGCGCGAAAGCAGTGAATAATGAAAATTTAACAATGAGTAATGAACAAATAATGTTCATTACGCCTTTGCCGGTTTTCATAATCAATGGTTTTGATAAAAACTGTAAATACCGTTTCATGATTTATCGGATTTTATGGTCGGTGAAAAAAAATTTAGCTATCAGCTATCAGCCTTCAGCTATCAGCTGTTTTTCTGAAGGCTGACGGCTGATTGATAGCTGATAGTTGAAACTCATAACTTTATAAACTTTGTAATACTCATTTCTAAATTATCATTCACAAATGTAAGCAAATATATACCGCTTGTTAGCGCGCTCACATCTAAATGTGCAGAACCGGTTTCAAATCGAATTTTTTTTTCTAAAATTACTCTGCCTATTAAATCGAATACCCGTAATTGCGCGTTTGTAAATTGTAAATCCTTAATAGTAATCCGTAATTCGTTTGCAACCGGGTTTGGCGATATTTGGAGACGTTGCAGTGCAACGTCTTTACCAATAATATCATTCACTGCCGTCAAACTTTGTTGATACAATGCTGCCGTTGCGGTTGGCGATAATGCGTAATCGAAAATTTTTACTTCATCTATTATGCCTTTAAAATTATAGGTCGCATCAGTCGGCAAAATTTGACCCATCATAAAAGCCAAGGTTGTTGTTCTTATTTTGCCTGAAAGATTTTTGTAACTCACCAAATTACTATTGATATAAATAGCTATTAATGCGCCATCGTACGTGACGGTAACGTGATAAAAACTATCGGTAACAAAAGGAAACGGTGTATCGAGGTCTGCAATACCGGAAAGTGTATTCACAGTCCAACGCAGATATCTATCGGGCGTAAAAGAAATTTTCCAACGGTTTTGCCACGAACCGTGTGACAATAAAAAAGTTTCTCTATCTGCCGGCAAATTATACGCACTGAACCATGCACTCACCGTAATTGCATTTTGAAAATTAAGAACCGGTGATGCTGCCACCGAAACATTTTGCGTACCGCCGTTGAAATAGCAAGCTTTACCCGGCACGCCGTTTCTGTCATTAATAAAAAGCGTTCCCGTTCCCACGCCGTTCAATTGATTGCCACTCACATCGTCGTAAGTGCCGGAAAATGGATAATAAGCGATGAGATTGCCGGTCGTGTTGCTAAAATTTTTTACTAAAATACTTGTCGCAGATTGTACCGACAAATTGCCGGTGTCCGTTACTTTACAAGTTATTTTATAAATGCCTTCAGTCGTCGGTGCCGTCCACGTCACCACTTTATCTATACCTGAAAAAGTACCCCCGTCAGCAGACCAAGTGTAAGTTAATACATCGTTGTTCGGGTCAGAGGCATTGCAAGTAAATTGAGTTTTTCCGCCCGGCGTTGTGTAGGTAGAAACACGATTTAATGCATCTCTACCTGTTATATCGTTGATAATCGGCGGATAGTTTATTTTGCCGACAACAGAAATTTTTAAATTTGATGTATCGCTATTTCCGCGCAAATCTGTAATGATGAGTTGAATAACGGCATCGCCGACAGTTGTAGACGGATGAAATACGACCTTCGCACCCGTTCCGGAAATTGTTCCTTTATCGCTACTCCATTTATAACTTATATTTCCGCCGTCCGGATCAAAAGCTGTCGCATAAACATTTGTCGAATCGGTAATTGAAATCGTCATTTTATCTGCGGCTAATGCTTTTATATATGCTGTGTGCGTGTAAGCGTTTTTCGTTTGCATATAATCCGCAACAACATTATTCACCAACATTCTATTTTTGTCGTAAGTAATTTTTCCATTTGCAGGTGTCAGCGTGACGATGAGTGCTTGATTGGCGAGAACCGGGAGATTAATGCTGCCCGAAACGTTTTTTAAAATAAACGTTTCGGTGGCAGCATCGTATAAATCAACGAGTGAATTTCCTGCATCAAACGCAATAGTTTGAGAAGAACTATAAGGATTGAAAATTAAGAACGTAGGATAAGATCCTGCACCGAAAAAATCTGTTTTTGTCAGATTGAGTTTTAATATTTTTTCGACATTCGTTACCTCAACAATTGCACCCAAATAACCAATAGATGACGTACTATATAAAGATAAATTTGTTCCCGCCCAACCACCTTTTAGCGCATCGCCGGTTGAAAACGGTGATTGCCCTTGCCAAACTTGTCGCAACGCTTCGTAACCTATGACTTGATTCGGATCGTAAGCATTTGACCAAGCCGTTGCATCTTGCAAATTCGACGGCAAAAATCCGGGATAATATAAGCGCGTTGCATTCGCTAAATTTAAAACCCATTTACCAATTGCTCGCGCAAATCTTTTATCGTAACGCACCATCGGCACAAGTTGTCCGGCTTGTTGAACGGCATTGAGTTGAAAAGCATAATCATTGCCGGCATCATTCGCTTCGCCAACTAAACCCGACACATCAAAACCACCCCAAGTTCCCACAATTGTTCCCCAACCCCGCAAAGGACCTTTATCAAATGACCAATTGACCATTTTTTGTACGTCGTAAGTTGTACCTAACTCGGCATTCATTTTTGCGGCGGTGTAAGTACCGTAAGGCAATTGCAATTCGTAAGAAGGATTAGTCTGTAAGCCGTTAAAAAATTCCATCGCCCATTGCGCGCCTTTTAAATAATCTTTATTGCCGGTCTTTTTGTAAGCATTATATAAAACCCAAGCCATCGCTCCGGCTGCTTCCGGTTCATGGACACCGGCTGCATTACCTTGCGATGTTGCAAATTTCCAGGCACGATAATTCATATTCGGTATAGTCCAAGGTGCATCATTACCACCCATCGCTTTCACCGCTTTTAAAAATTGATCGGCTATGGTTATAAATTGCGTATTGGCTTCGCCTCCGAGATTCGGATATAAACTGAAAAGTTGGTAGAAAAAAACATTCGGCATCACATCATACCACCAATCGCCGCCACTTTTCGCGCCGGCGTTATTGAGATAAATGTTTTCACCGTTGGCTTTATTAAAAAAATCTTGACTCATCAACAACCAGTTTTGTCCGAATTGATTGCTTTTATCAATGCCGACTAACGAAGCACTTACCAATGACGGCAAAACATTTATCGCTTCACTGCCTCCCGGCGAGCCGACATAAGAACTCATGATAATCGTCTTGTTTTGAGGATAGTTCACGCCGGCGTTACCGATTTTTGTAAGCGGTAGATATTGTCCGGTTTTTGTTACATCATAAACAAACGAATCGTATTGTCGCGCCACTTGTTTCCAATTGCGCAAGTTATATGGCGCCGGCAAATTAGGCATTGTTTCAATGCGTGGCACTGCTATTTGTCCGGTTTGCGCAAAAATTATCGGACAATAGAGAATAGTGAATAGAGAATAGAGATATATTTTTGTAAACTTCATTTATTTTTATACAGTTTTTTCAACCGAAAAGAATCCGGAAAATTCTTTTCGTAAAAAAGAATCGTAATTCGTAATTCGTAATTAATAATTTGGATTTTGTACCAAACTCGGATTTAAATCAATTTCATTTTGCGGTAACGGAAACACTTCGTGTTTGCCGACAACAAATCCGGGTATCTTTTTATCGGCGATGCCCCAGCGCACCAAATCGAAATAGCGGTGCATTTCAAAACCTAATTCGACGGCGCGTTCGTGACGCACCGCATCAATCATCGTTTGCTTGTCGGTACTTAAAATTTTCGGTAAAGCTGTTGCAGGATTTACGGCTTGCGCTCGGGCTCGGGCTCG
>JAYTNA010000034.1:0-4167 GCA_043748865.1 Saprospiraceae bacterium | reverse complement strand
GTAACGGTGTTTGAACCCGCGATATATATTTTACTGTTAATTGCCGTTAAGTACCGATAAAAATCATTGCCTTTCGGATCATTTACGACCGCACGACATTGTGCAAACGAATCGTTTTGATTAGTTCCGGGCGGTTTTATAAAGTATAATGAATCAATCGGTACGAGTCGCGGTAACGTTGTAGATGAGTTTAATATTCTGCCATCCGATAGTTTTACGCGTAAAGTATAAGTTTCGCCGATTTTTGCTTTTATTTTTTGCGCAATATCGGCATAGACACAAAAATTAAAATCTTTACTTGTACTGTCGCTGTTAATTCCGAGGGCGGCACCGGCTTGTTTTTTTAAATCGGGCGTTAAATCTTGCCAGCATAATTCTTGAAGTTGCGTACTGTCTTTGCCATTACTGACATATACTACCGCGCCTTTTTCAAAAATATTGCTCGTGTTGGAAAGTGTTCTGAAAAAAGGAATACTGCGCGTTAGTATTACATAAGTCGGGTTAGGTTTTTGTCCGGTTTCAATATAACCTTCGACGACAATATCGTCCGCTTGTGTCGGCAGATTGGGTGTATATTCTTTTTCGCAAGATGCAAAAAAAACAATAGACAGAAAAATAATTATTCCGGATTTTAGGGCAATTAAATCTTTTATCATAAAAAATTGTGACGGATATTTTAACGACACAAATGTAAACACACAAACAGTTGAGGTTGTTGTTTCAATATTTATTTGTGAAGAATTTTTTTACAAAAAAGTAAAAATTTAGCACCTTGCAAGAAACTTTGCGGACTTTACGGTTAATTTTAACGCAAGATGCGCAAAGTTTCTCGCAAGGTTCGCAAAGCCCTATAAGTTTTAAAATTTGAATGAATGCTAAATAGTTTCAAAAAAAACCAAAATTAAAGGATTTAAAGATTTCAAAGATTTTTTCAAAAAAAAATTCAAAAAAAATTCAAAAAATAATTTCAAAAAAATCAAAAAAAAATAATTTTTTTTTTATTTTTGTAAACCGATTTCAAATGAAAATTTTCTTCACGGTCTAAATTCAAACCAAAATGAGTAAACAATTTTTTCTTTATCTCTTTTTAAGTTTTTTTTGTTTTCAAACATTAACAGGACAAACGACGGCAAATAAATCCCACCATTCTTCTAAGTCAAAATCAAAAAAAGTTGAACCACAAGCATCTTCATTCAGCACGCAAATGTTGGCAGCCGTTAATAAATTACGTACTGTGGGTTGTGATTGCGGTGGCGAAATTATGCCGCCGGTAAAACCTTTGAAATGGGAAGCACACTTAACAAAAGCTGCATTAAATCATGTGAATGATATGGTTGAACACGACCACCTCGATCATTTCAGTACAGATGGTACTGCACCTGAAGTGCGTATCGCAAATGCCGGTTGGACTAAAACGGATCTTATCGGTGAAAATATCGGTATGGGCTACAAAAGTATTGCTGAAGCTATTGAAGGTTGGAAAGAAAGTCCGCACCATTGTAAAGCAATGATGGATAAAGATGCTTTTGAAATGGGTGCAGCACGCAACGGCAAAATGTGGTGCCAAGATTTTGGCAGAAGAGAACCGGAATAGTTATTCGTTATCGGTTATTCGTTATTCGTTATCATTGCCGGTAAAAGCATTTATTTGAATCGGGTTTTTGAAATTTTCTTTGCATCCTTTGCGACACACTTTGCGTTCATTGCGTTAAAATTAAACGCAAAGTGTGTCGCAAAGTGCGCAAAGTTTACTTAAATTTAAATCTTTTTAACGAATAACGAATAACCGATAACGGATAACCAGCCTACAATCCCATTTTATTATAAGAATCTACAACTTCTCTTACCGAAGATGCGGAAGTAAAAAGCAATGTTTTTTCGTCGTCGTTGAGTTTCAATTCAATAATGCGTTCAACACCATTTGCTCCCAATACAACCGGAACGCCGACACACAAACCTTTGATACCGTATTCACCCTCCAACAAAACGCAGCAAGGGAAAACGCGATGTTCGTTTTTAATAATTGCTTCTACCATTTGAGCAGCAGCAGCACCGGGTGCATACCAAGCAGAAGTTCCCATCAAGCGGACTAATTCGCCGCCGCCATCTTTAGTGCGAGCGACAATGGCATCTAATTTATCTTTTTCAACAAGTTCAGTTACCGGAATACCGGCAACGGTTGTATAACGCGGCAACGGTACCATCGTATCACCGTGTCCGCCCATTAAAACGGCTTGAATATCTTTTGGCGATACGTGCAATTCTGTCGCCAAAAATGCGCGGTAACGCGCTGTATCCAAAATACCCGCCATACCTATAACGCGCATACGCGACAAACCGGATTTAGCCACCGTCGCATAAGTCATAACATCTAAAGGATTAGACACGACGATAATAATCGGGTTAGGCGAGTGTTTCATAATATTTTCAACCACACTCGCAACAATTTTTGCGTTGGTAGCCACAAGATCATCGCGTGTCATACCCGGTTTACGCGGTATACCGGCAGTAATAACAACAATATCTGAATTTGCAGTGTCCGCATAATCGCCGGTACCAATTGTTTTTGTACTGTAATTCCCAATCGGTGCTTGTTGCCAAGTATCCAACATTTTACCTTTCGCCATATCAGATTGTAAATCAAGCGTCACGATTTCATTTACAATGTCTTTGTGAGCGAGTACGTTCGCGCAAGTCGCGCCCACATTTCCGGAACCAATAATGGTAACTTTTGCCATAATTTTATTTTTTTAATAATGATGTCATAAGACGGCGTAAAACTAATGCCTAAAATGCTTTTTTTAAATGAAGTTTCAAAAAAAATAAAAAAATATTGTGTATTCAATAGGTTTAATTTTTAGGCATATAATATCCTATTTTTAAATATGAATTGTAAAATTTATTTTCAACCGAACCGAGGTGGCTTCTAAAATTTTTATTTAAAAAAAATTATCGCCTAAATGCTTTGTGTTTCTTTTTTTTTCAAACATTATTACATCATTTTCTATAAATTTGCATCTGAAAATTTCAACTTGCCTTGAACTCAATATTCACCCATGATACGAAACTTTACACGCTTTATAAATATTTTATTGTTTACCTCCTTCTTTTCTTTTCAAAGCACTGCGCAACGCGTTGTCATTACATTTGGCAATAAACCAAGTGCTGCTCCGAGTTTAGCTCTTGCACCACTTAAATACGATAAAGATTTTGTTTACAGTCTCACTTTCGATGATTCTCAAAATGATGCTTATGCGATTGGTATGCCGGTTTTAAACGGCGGATATGTTGCAAAAAACAACACAAATTATCCCGGATTTTTTTTTACGGATGGTTGCGGTAACAGTTTGCATTTTCGCGCCGGTGTTGCTTGGAATACTGCAAATGTTTTGGGTATTGATGTACACGTCGGTAATGCGCCATCAAATTTATCGTGGCAACAATTGGATACGCTTTATGACTTGAATTGGGATGTATTTAATCATTCTTTCGATCATAAAAGTGCTTTGGAATCGGTATTGACGGATCAAGATTATCGCGATGAGATTGATAAAAATGCGACTACGATTCGCGCCGGCACGAAAAAACGTATTGAAACGCCGCTTTTTGTTATTCCTTCGGGCGATGCCAAGTACGCATCGTTTGCTTTTCAAAAAGGTTATAAAGCTGTTTTTAATCAAACCGGCGATGTGATTGGTTTAGGCGGATTAAATGTTGATGTGCCGGTCACTTTCGACAGAGTTATTTTCAGAAGTTTATTGTATGAAGGTATCAATCAAGTGAATCCGATTGATGAAGTTGTTAAAAAATCCGGTAACGGGGCACATTATTGGTTCAACGAGTTCAATCATCGCGTTGATGATTTTTTCGGCACAAATAAAGAATTGACATTCGCGACTTTTGAAAGTCATTTGAAATATATTGCCGGACGTTGGGGAAAAAACGGTTCAGATCAAATGTGGATGGCTCCTTTGCAAGAAGTTTCTGAATATTTTTATATGCGTCAAGGTTTAAAATATTCCGTCAGTTACGACCAAAACAAAATGATTATTGATTTTGATATGACAAGCGTACCAACTTGGTTTCGGCGCAATCATATCACACTTAAAGTCGGCGGCGATGCAGATATTTCTACCGTTTCTGTTCAACGCGGATTAAATTTTACGG
>JAYTNA010000033.1:0-1910 GCA_043748865.1 Saprospiraceae bacterium | reverse complement strand
TACCATAATGAATAGTTTTGAGTTTTGAGCTTTGAGTTTTGAATAGATATAGGTAGAAGCTCCAAGCTCAAAGCTAACAACTCAATGCTCAAAGATTTTGTACCAAATATTTATTATCTTTTAGGAATCAACAAAAAAATACAACTAATTTATCTCCGGTTCGATTATAAATCAGATATTTACACCTGATTTTAAAAATTTAAAAACAATTAAAACAAACTACTGCACCATCAGGACAATCTATTTGTGTGTACTCTCTTTTTTACTGATTTTTAGATGTCTATCCGGATAAACAAGATGTGCAAGCCATAGAAGGCGACGATTTATGGGAGGCTGTGCATATGGGTTTTTCCGGCAGATTTATGTTTGCGCTAGTAGGAATAAAACATTAGATATATTTACCAATGAACAATTAAAAATGACAAAACGAAATACCTACTTAATTCCATTCATACTCATCACGAGCTTGTTTTTCGTGTGGGGAATTGCCAACAATCTCAACGGTATTTTAATTCCGCATTTGAGAAAAGCTTTGCAATTGAGCAATGTTCAATCCTCATTAGTAGATACTGCCGTTTATTTGGCGTATTTTTTAATGGCGATTCCGGCGGGCATGATTATAAAAAAATTCGGTTACAAAAAAGGTATCATCGTCGGTTTATTGTTGTTTGCCGGCGGCGCGTTATTGTTTTTGCCGGCTGCGAATATGCAGGCTTACGAAGTTTTTTTAATTGGTTTATTTATTCTGGGTTGCGGTCTAACGATTTTAGAAACGGCTGCTAATCCTTATGCCACACGTCTCGGTGCGCCGGAATCTGCTACAACGCGGCTCAATCTCGCACAATCTTTCAACGGTTTAGCGGTTTTTGTAGCACCGGTACTCGGCACGATGTTTATTTTGTCCGGTAAATCATTCAGCAAAGAACAATTAGGTGTGATGCCGGACGCAGAAAAAATAGCGTATTTATCCGGCGAAGCTAACTCCGTCAAAATGCCTTATTTAATTCTTGGGTGCTTTTTAATTTTATTGGCACTTGTATTTTATTCTATGCAACTGCCCGAATTAGAAGAAAAAACCGAAAAAAAATTAACGGGCGGCATTTTCGCTACTTTAAAATATCCGCACTTAAAATGGGCAGTCATTGCGCAATTTTTTTATGTCGGAGCGCAAGTTTGCGTCACAAGTTTTTTTATCAGAATGGCAATGTCCGGCGGCGGCATCAACGAAACAACAGCAGGTTATTATCTCGGCGTTTATGGACTTTTATTTATGATTGGTCGGTTTGCAGGCACTTTTATTATGCGTTATGTCGAACCGTCACGACTATTAAGTATCTATGCGATTGTATGTATCATTTTAAGTGGCGTTGCCATTTTAGCTGCCGGCAAATTTGTCGTTTTAGCTTTAGGTGGTTTAGGTTTTTTTATGTCTATTATGTTCCCGACGATATTTTCACTTGGCATTACCGGTTTAAAAGAAGATACAAAACCGGCATCGTCTCTGATTGTGATGTCCATAATCGGTGGTGCCATTTTTCCGGTCATCATGGGAAAAATAATTGACAGTTCCGGTGATAATATTCAAACTGGTTATGTTATTCCATTTCTTTGCTACTTTTTTATTTTGTATTTTGGTTTAGCAGGACATAAAATTCAAAAAAATTAAATTCTACAAATATTTACCGGTTTTATTTTTTTTAAATGAAGTATTGAAGATTATTTTTTTATGAAAACAAAATTTTCCATTGCAGTATTCACTTTTTTATCGCTCGTCGGTTTTTCACAAACCGGTATCATCGGAAAATGGCAGAGCGAAGAAAAAACAGGTGTCGTAGAAATCGGTATTGGTACAGACGGCACTTATTATGGCAAATTAATTGAAGTCAAGAGTGAAAAAACTTTTGATGATA
>JAYTNA010000032.1:0-1173 GCA_043748865.1 Saprospiraceae bacterium | reverse complement strand
GATGATATGCATTACGGTATCCTAAAAGCATACATTCATTTAAGAAATAAGCATAAATCGCTCATTAAAACAGAGCATACATTTTAAATCAGTACCCCTGTTTTTTGTCGCGCAAATCAAAAAAATCACTAATGCACATACATTACCGATTTCACAGCAGCAATAATTTTTGCAGGATTTGGTAAATAGGCTTCTACTAAAGTTGCGGCGTAAGGCATGGAAGCATCGGCACTGTTCACGCGAATAATCGGCGCGTCGAGATGATCGAATGCAAATTTTTGAATTTCATAAGCCACTTCCGCAGAAATACCGAACATAGGCCAAGATTCATCAACGACAACCAAACGATTGGTTTTTTTAACAGACTCAACAATCGTATGAAAGTCTAAAGGACGAATAGAACGCAAATCTATAATTTCTGCAGAAATACCTTCTTTCTCTAATTCCATTGCAGCGTAACAACATTCGATAATCATTTTATTGTACGACACAATTGTTACATCAGTACCCGCACGACGAATACACGCTTTACCGATCGGTACAATAATATCTTCGTTTTCAGGCACGAGTCCGAAAGATTCGTAAGGCAGTGGGCGATAGTTTCCGTTTTTATCTTTTCCCATGTGAGAACCGGCATCGGTGACAATCGGATAATTATAAATAATTTCAGACTCCATGAAACAAACCGGATCGTTATCTCTGATAGCTGCTTTTAAAAGTGCTTTTGCATCGTAAGGGTCAATAATAGAAATAACTTTTAATCCGGGTACATTACCCAACCAATTTTCAAACATTTGCGAGTGTTGCTGCGCCAATTGTCCGGCAGCACCTGAAGGACCTCGAAAAACAATGGGACACTTAAACTGTCCCGCCGATTGCGATAAAGTTTTGGCGGCGTTGTTTACGATTTGGTCAAATGCAAGTACAGCAAAATTCCAAGTCATAAATTCTATAATGGGACGCAACCCATTCATGGCAGCACCGACACCAATAGCTGCAAAACCTAATTCGGTAATAGGTGTGTCTATAACGCGCTTCGGACCGAATTCGTCAAGTACGCCTTCGCTTACTTTATATGCGCCGTTGTATTCGGCAACTTCTTCGCCCATTAAAAAAACATTTTCGTCGCGGCGCATTTCTTCCGATATTGCTTCTTGTAAAGCTTTACGAAGT